>JBDTIO010000225.1:0-13892 GCA_039936375.1 Caldimonas sp.
CCTGCGACATCAAGGACCCGACGCAGAACATCGTCTGGGTCACGCCGGAAGGTGGCGGCGGTCCCAACTACGTCGGCATGTGATGGCGGTCGCGCCGGTGGCGCTGGTCCGAGGCGCCATCGACGCAGCGACCTGCGCCGCCTGGCTCGCGGCGATCGACGCGCACCCGGCCTGGCAGCGGCGCGACGCAGCGATCGACCGTGCGTTCAACGTGCAGAGCTCGTCGCTGCGCGTCAGCGCGATGTCCGCGCTCGATCCGGCCGCGATCGCAGCGGCCTTGCTGCGCAGCGAGGTGAGCGCGTTGTGCGGCCGTCATCTGGGCTCGGCCCTGATGTGCAACGTCGACCAATGCTGGGTGCGCCGCTAGTACGCGCCATCGCGCTATCCGCCGGGCCATTCGCCGCACGCCTGGCACCAAGACGGCGCCCTCGGCTACGACTTCCTGGGTAGCCAAAGCTCGCCGTGGTGACGTGCTGGATCGCCCTGACAGATTGCGGCGCCGACGCGCCCGGCCTCGAGTGGATCGGCGGCGAGCCGCCCGGCTTGCTGGCGCCGGTGGCGCTGCGCGACGAAGCCCTCGGCCGTCTCCATTGCGAAGCGGCCTTCCGGCGACCGGTCATGCGGCCCGGGGATTGCCTGGCCTTCACCGGCGGCGTGCTGCACCATACGCACGTATCGCGCTCGATGCGGCACGATCGCACCAGTCTCGAGATTCGCCTATTCGACGCGGCCCGCATTCCGGCGCGGCTCCACGGCGACCGCTTCGTCGCCGTGCCACAGGAACTGCAAAGGATTTCGCAATGAGCTCACCCGACGTTCTCGTCGCCGCGCGTCTGTGGCCGCCGATGATGGAATCACTGCACGGCGCGTTCCAAGTGCACGACCGCGTTCATCAAACCGATCCGGCGGCCTTCGCCGCGATCGCGCCACGCATTCGCGCCATTGCCGCGAGCGGCGAATCGAAAGTGCCGCGCGAGCTGATCGCGCAGCTGCCGGCGCTCGAGATCATCTCGGTATTCGGCGTCGGCTACGACGGCATCGACGTCGCCGCGGCGCGCGAGCGCGGCATCGCCGTCACGAATACGCCGAACGTGCTGAACGACGAGGTCGCCGATCTGGCGCTTGGCCTCATGCTCGCCGTCTCGCGCCGTATTCCGCAGGCCGACCGCTACATCCGCGACGGCAAATGGCCGAGCGGGCCGATGCCGCTGTCGCGCAAGGTCAGCGGCACGCGCCTGGGCATCGTCGGCCTCGGTCGCATCGGCCTGGCGATCGCGAAGCGTGCCGTGGCCTTCGACATGTCGATCGCCTACACCGCGCGCAGCGAGAAGCCGGGCAGCGGCTATCGCTATTTCCCGAGCGCCGCGGCGCTCGCCGCCGAGGTCGACTTCCTCGTTGTCATCACCCCCGGCGGCGCCGGCACGCACAAGCTCATCGATGCGTGCGTGCTGCGCGCGCTCGGCAAGGACGGCTACCTGGTCAACGTCGCCCGCGGCTCGGTCGTCGACGAAGCGGCGCTAATCGAGGCCCTGAAGAGCGGCACGATCGCCGGCGCCGGCCTCGACGTCTTCGAGAACGAGCCGAACGTGCCGGCCGAATTGCGCGCGCTCGACAACGTCGTGCTGACGCCGCACGTCGGCAGCGCCACCTGGCAGACACGGCGAGCGATGTCCGACCTGGCGTTCGGCAACCTCCAGGCGCATTTCGCCGGCCGGCCGCTCCTTTCGCCGGTGCCCTGAGATGGGCGCCCGCTTTGATCTCTCGGGGCGCGTCGCGCTCGTCACCGGCGGCGGTTCCGGCCTTGGCCTGGCGATGGCGCGCGGCCTGGCCGAGGCCGGTGCCCGTGTCGTCCTCAACGGCCGCAATGCTGCCAAACTGGCCACGGCGGCCGACGTGCTCAAGCGCGACAGGCTGCAAGCCGAAACGGCCCGCTTCGACGTCACCGATTCGGCCGCCGTGAACGATGGCGTCGCGAGCATCATCGAGCGCTTCGGCGCCGTCGACATCCTCGTCAACAACGCCGGCGTGCAGCATCGCGCGCCGATCGAGCAGTTCAGCGACGCCGATTGGCGCCGCGTGCTCGCCACCAACCTCGATGCGCCCTTCTTCCTCGCCCGGGCCGTCATCCCGGCGATGAAGGCTCGGCGCGCCGGCAAGATCATCAACATCGGTTCGCTGATGTCGAGCCTGGCCCGGCCGACGACGGTGCCCTATCAGGCGAGCAAAGGCGGCATCGCCATGTTGACGCGTGGCCTCGCCGTCGAGCTTGCGCCGCACGGCATCCAGGTCAACGCCATCGCGCCGGGGTTCTTTCGCACCGAGCTCAACGCGGCGCTGACGGCCAATGCGGAGTTCACTGCCTGGGTCGAAAAGCGCACGCCGGCCGGCCGCTGGGCGATGCCCGAAGAGCTCGCCGGCACGGCAGTCTTTCTCGCCTCGCCGGCCGCCGATTTCGTGACCGGTCAGATCCTCTATGTCGACGGTGGCTTCACCGCCGGCATGTAGCGGCGGAGCTCGATGCGGTCAGGCGCTCAGTTCTGGCCCTCGGTGAGGGCGTCGAGCTGAAAACGCCCGTCCTTGGTGACGAGCCAGATTTCGGTGAACCTGAATCCGGCCGCGTTGACAGTTTCCGGCAGGCTAACGCGGCGGATCATCTGCAGCACCGCCTCGGTGACATCTGGCGCGTGAGAAGGCCCACGCACGACGCGAACTTCCCGCGCCCTGCCGTTGCCGTCGACGGTCGTCTCGATCACGACTACTGCGTGAATCAAGGGCGGCAAGCGTCCCTTGAAGATGCGGTTCGCGTAAGCCTCGTAGACGGAACGCGCCGCGTCGAGCCGGTAGCCGCGCGCGTCGGCGGCGGCCGAGACTTTCTGCATCGACGGCAAAGGCTCGCTGAAGTAGATCGAGCTGCCCGCAATTCCTGCCGCGTGAAACCCGAACAGGCACGCCCCGAGAACAAGAGAAAGGCGCTTCATACGACCCCCCGGCGGCCTGGCGACCGCTGCACGCGACCGTTCGGTGGCACGCGAGATGCGTGCCTGTCGAGCGATGTCGCAGCCTAGGAGATCGGCTCGCGCCGTGCGCGGCGTAGAGCTCCGCCGGCGGTCGTGCCGTGCCGACCGTGGCACCGTTCACGGTGACATCGGTAAGCGGGTTTACCTCAGCGGCCGAGCGTGGCGCCGGTCGCCGGGTCGAAGAGATGAACGCAGGCCGTGTCGACCTCGAGCGCCACCGTTTCTCCCGGCAGCGCGCTCGTTCGCCCATGCACGACGACGACGACCTGCGCCTCCCCGACGCGAACGAGCAGCTCCGTCTCGGCGCCGGTCGGTTCGACGACGATCACCTCGCCCGGCACCGGGTGCGCGCCGGCATGCAACGACAGGTTGCCTGGGCGAACGCCATAGGCCACACGCTGCCCGTCGGCGCCCGGCGACGACGCTGCCAGCGGCCAGCGAACGCCTCCCTCGGCCTCGATCCACGCCGTGTCGGTACCACGGTGCAAGATGCCCTGGACGACGTTCATCGCCGGCGAGCCGATGAACTGGGCGACGAACAGGTTCGACGGTTGGTCGTAGAGCTCGAGCGGCGTGCCAATCTGCTCGATGCGGCCATCCTGCATGACGACGATGCGGTCGGCCATCGTCATCGCCTCGACCTGGTCGTGCGTGACGTAGACCGTGGTCGTCTTTAGGCGCTGGTGCAGCGCCTTGATCTCGGCGCGCATGGCGACGCGCAACTTGGCGTCGAGGTTCGAGAGCGGCTCGTCGAAAAGGACGACCTTGGGGTCGCGGACGATCGCCCGGCCCATCGCCACGCGTTGCCGCTGCCCGCCCGAGAGCTCGCGCGGAAAGCGCTTCAGGTATGGGGCGAGGTTGAGGATCTTCGCCGCGTGGTCGACCCGCTCCGCCGTAAGCTTGGCATCGGCCTTGCGCAGCTTCATGCTGAAGCCCATGTTGTCGGCTACGGTCATGTGCGGATAGAGCGCGTAGCTCTGGAAGACCATGGCGATGTCGCGGTCCTTCGACTCGACGTCGTTGACGACCTTCCCGTCGATGGCGATCGTGCCGCCGCTGATCGCCTCGAGGCCGGCGAGCATGCGCAGCAAGGTCGACTTGCCGCAACCCGAAGGGCCGACCAGCACAGTGAACTCGCCGTCGGCGATGTCGAAGCCGATGCCGTGGATGACCCGGATGCTGCCGAAGCGCTTCTCGACGTCGCGAAACGAGACCGATGCCATGAGCGTCGCGCCGCAGCTCAGCTCTTCACGGCGCCGGCGGTCAAGCCCGACACCATGTAGCGCTTGAAAACGTAATAGATCGCCGCCGGCGGCAACGCATAGATGAGTCCGGTGGCCATGAGCAGCTCCCAGGGCGAGTCGTCGGCCGAGAGAAAGCTGCCGAGCGCGACACCGACCGTCGTGCTCTTGTCGTCGGAAAGGAGCAGGAAGGCGTAGAGGTACTCGTTCCACGCCAGCAGCAACGCATAGGTGCCCACAGCCACCAGCGACGGCACCATCAGCGGTAGATAGACGAGGCGAAACAGCTGCAGGGGCGAGGCGCCGTCCATGCGGGCGGCCTCGTCGAGCTCCAAGGGCAACTTGTCCGACGCCTGCTTGAGGACCCAGATCGAGTAGGGCGTGGCGATCGTCACCATCGCCAGGATCAGCGACCACTGGCTGTTGAGCAGGCCGTAGTTGCTCATCGTCTTGTACATTGGCACAGCGAGGAAGGCCGCCGGAATGAAGTATGTGAGCAGTGCCAGGTTCATGACCGTGCGGCCGCCGGCCAAGCGCAGCCGGCTGATCGCGAACGCAGCGGAGGTGGCGATGAACAGCGTGATTGCGCCGACCGCGACGGCGATGATCAGCGAGTTCCACATCTGCAGCCAGAAGTGGCTCAGGTAGAGATGCTCCTCGCGAAACACCATCGAGAAGTTCTGCAGCGTCGGATGGTCGGGCCAGAGCTTGCCCGAGACGGCCGCCCCACGCGGCGAGATCGCGAAGAGCATCAGGTGATAGATCGGCAGCAGGGTCCAGATCGCCACGGGGATGCCGATCAGGAGAAGCTTGGCCTCGGCACTGACCTGACGCAGCGTCGGCGCCTTCACCGGGACAGCCGCTTCATCATGAACCAGACAAGCGGCACGATGAGCGGCATGGCGCAAACCACCGTCGCCATGGAGAGATCGACCTGGTCGAGGCGCAGGTAGCGCAGGCCGAGCGTCGCCAAGACGTGCGTCTGGTCGGCCGGCTGCCCGCCGGTCAGCAGGTAGACGCTGTTGAAATCACCGAGCGTCCAGATCATCGACAGGATGGACGACGTGAGGTAGAGGGTCTGCATCGACGGCCAGGTGATGTACTTGAACTTCTGCCAGCGCGTGGCGCCGTCGACCGACGCAGCCTCGTACATCTCGGCCGGAATCGCCAGGCGCGCGGCGACCAGGATCAGCGTCCAGAAGGGCAGCGACTTCCAGATGTGGACGAGGATCGCGAGCGACAGCGCCAGCTCCGGGTTGTTGAGCCAGTTCGGCCCGTCGGCACCGGTCAAACGAAAAATCGTCGAATTGATGATTCCCCATTCCGGATTCAGCATGAAGCGGAACGACAGAATCGTCGGAATGGAAGGCACCGCCCAAGGCAGGATGAAGAGCAGCGACAGCCATCTGATCCACCAGCGCGTGTTGACGAAAAAACCGGAGAGGAAGAGCGCTACCGCCATCTTCAAGTTGATGCCGACGACCAGGAAGATCAGCGTGTTGACGACCGTGCGCAGGAAGACCGGGTCGGCGAAGAGCCGCACATAGCTCGCCGGATGGCGAGCCAGCCAGAGCCCGTAGCCGACCGGGTAGAGGACGAAGACCGCGAAGACGAGGATGTAGGGCACGACCAGGATCAGCGCCCACACCTGCCACGGCGACAGGCGCCTTCTGGTCGGCCCGACGGGTTGCGTCGTGCCGGCACCCTGCAGCGCCAGCGTCGACAAGCGGCTAACCCACGATCGCCTTGATGCGGGCGATCATCTCGGTGACCGCCTGGTCGACCGAGATGTGATCGTTGACGACGCGGTTCATCGCCTTGGCCCAGACGTTCTCGTTGTTGACGATCGTGAACTTGTAGTTCTTCGTGAACTCGAAGGTCACCGTGCCGGCGTGGAACTGGTTATAGACCGAACGGCGATGCACGTCGGCCTGCCAGAACGGGCTCTTGGTGGCTTCCGTCATCACCGGGTACCAACGGCCGAGGGCGCCTTCGACGTAGGGCGTCAGGTTCTCTTCCCGAAGCATGAAGGCGACGAAGTCCTTGGCCCTCGCCTTGTTCTTGGCATCCTCGAAGACGACGCCGGTCTTAACCGCAGCGCGGTAGATCATCTTCGAGCCATCCGGCTTGTTCGGAAAGCCGGCCGTGCGGATCTGCTCGTAATACGCCTTCTTGCCGGCGGCGCGCTGCTCGGGCGTGAGTGCCGCGTTGTTGGCGTCGTCGAGCCACTTGGTAGCGATGGAGATCGTCGCGTTGTGCGTCATCACCGTCGTCTTGTTGTGGAAGGCGACGTTGTTGTCAGGGTCCTTCCAGCTCGTCGACGAAGGCGGCGAGCAGCCCTTGAGGTACGGATCGACGTAGTCCTTCAGCGCCGCGACGAGGCCCGCGTGAACTTTCGGATCGTCGACGAGGAGCTTGCCGCTGTCGTCGACCAGCTTGACGTTGTAGGCGTCCATGAAGGTCAGGAACGAATAGAACGAGTCGCTCGAATCGACCCCCATCGGCACGCCGATGCCGTAGATACGCTGGCCGGTCTTCTGCCGCGACGCCGGTTGCACCTTGTCGCACCAGAAATTCCAGTAATCGCTCCACTTGGTGGGAATGTCGCTTTCCTTGAAGCCGGCCTGGTTGAGCATGTCGAGCCAGATCTCGATATGCATCGTCTGCTGCTTCAGCGGGAAGGCGAAGTAGGCGCGCTTCTTGGTCTTGTCGTTCCAGAGGTAGGTGGTCTCGATGGTGTTCGGCAGGAAGCGGCTTTTTATCGGCAAAAGCACGTCGCTAAGGTCCGCGAGCTTGCCGTCGAATGCCCACTTGCCGGTGACCTGGAAGTCGTAGACGTCGGCGTAGGCGACGTCGGGCGGCGAGCCGGCGTCGAGCGCGGCGACCGTCTTCGGGATCATGTCCTGGATCGGATATTGCGAGAGATCGATCTTGACGCCGGTCTTCGCCTCGTATTTCTTGACCGCCTCGTAGAACGCATCGTCTTCGGACTTGTAGAAGCCCTTGACCCACCAGACGGTGAGCTTTTCCTGGGCGAGCGCATGGCCGGCGAGCGCCAACGCGCAGCCGGCAATGATTCCGGCGATCGTCTTTCTCATCGTGTCTCCTCTGGCGTTTGGTTCAGGCTGCGGTCGTCCAACCGCGGCGAAAACCATACCGGAAGGCGAGACAACTCTCAATCCGGGATTAGCGAAGGTTGTTCGGACAACCCCCGCGCCAGTTTCAAGCGGCCCAGGAGGGCTTGCGCTTGTCGATGAAGGCCTGGACGCCTTCCAGGGCAGACTCGTCCATCATGTTGCAAGCCATGGTGCGGCCGGCGTCTTCGTAGGCCGCCTCGACGCCGCGCTCGAGCTGGCGATAGAACAGCTGCTTGCCCAGGGCGATGGCGACGCGCGGCTTGGCAACGATGGCGGCGACGAGCGATTCCACCTCGGCGTCGAGCGCTTCGGCGGCGACCACCCGATTGACGAGCCCCTGCGCTTTCGCCTGGTCGGCGCCGATGAATTCGCCCGTGACCAGCATCTCGAAGGCCGGCTTGCGCAGCAGGTTGCGCGACATCGCGACGCTCGGCGACGAGCAGAAGAGGCCAAGGTTGACGCCGCTCACGGCGAAGCGCGCCGTGCTGACCGCGACCGCCAGGTCGCAGGCGGCAACGAGCTGACAGCCGGCGGCCGTGGCAATGCCTTGAACCTTGGCGATCACCGGCACCGGCAGTCGCTGCAAGGTGAGCATGACGCGGGCGCATTGGGCAAAGAGCTGCTCGTAGTAGGCCTGCGAGGGCTCGGCGCGCATCTCCTTCAGGTCGTGCCCGGCGGAGAACGCCTTGCCCGACGCGGCGATCACCACGGCGCGCACCGACTCGTCGCCGGCGACGCCATCGAGCTCGCCCTGGAGGGCCGCCAGCATGCCTTCGCTCAATGCATTGAACGAGGCGGCACGATCGAGAGTGAGCATGACGACGCCGCGGGCGTCGCGTTCGCTTCGCACGTACGGTGCCACGGGCATCGCGGCGGGGTGATTCATTTCGTCTCCTGGTCGGTAGTGGCCGCCGAGCGGGCCCTTTCGCGAAGCTGGAACTTCTGGATCTTTCCGGTCGATGTCTTCGGAATGGCCTCGAAGCGGATTTCGCGCGGCACCTTGTAGCCGGCCAGCAGATGCTTGCAGTGCGCGATCAATTCGCTCGCTTCGACCGCTGCGCCGGCCCGGAGCTCGACGAAGGCGACCGGCGTCTCGCCCCACTTCGCATCGGCCCGAGCCACCACCGCGCAGGCGAGTACCGCCGCGTGCCGATAGAGCGCATCTTCGACTTCGAGCGAGCTGATGTTCTCGCCGCCGGAGATGATGATGTCCTTGCTGCGATCCTTGATCTTGACGTAGCGGTCGGGCTCGAGCACGGCGAGGTCACCGGTGTGGAACCAGCCGCCGGCGAACGCTTCGTCGGTCGCCTTGCCATTCTTCAGGTAGCCGCTCATGACAATGTTGCCGCGAAACATGATCTCGCCCATGGTCTGGCCGTCGGCCGGCACTTCGCGCATCGTCGCCGCGTCCATCACCGTCATGCCTTCTTCCAGCGGATAGCGCACGCCTTGTCGACCGTTCAGGCGAGTTTGCTCCGACAACGAGAGCGTCGCCCAGGCCTCGCGCTTGACCGCGACCGATGCCGGCCCGTAGACCTCGGTCAGGCCATAGACGTGCGTGATGTCGAAGCCGATTTGCGCCATGCCTTCGATCATCGCCGCCGGTGGCGCCGCGCCGGCTACCATCGCCCTCACCTTCTGCGAAATGCCGGCGCGCATCGTCTCCGGCGCGGCGATGAGCAGGTTGTGGACGATCGGCGCCGCGCAGTAGTGATCGACGCGCTCCTTCCTGATGGCATCGAAGATCGCCTGCGCGTCGATCTTGCGCAGGCAGACGTGCGTGCCGCCGAGCAGCGCCACCGTCCACGGAAAGCACCAGCCGTTGCAGTGGAACATCGGCAGCGTCCACAGATAGCGCGGATAGTGCGGCATCGTCCATGTCGCCGCGTTGCACACCGCGTTGAGGTAGGCGCCACGGTGGTGGGTGACGACGCCCTTCGGGTCCCCGGTCGTGCCCGACGTGTACGACACGGCGATCGCGTCCCACTCATCGGCCGGACCGGTCAGCCCGGCAAGCGGCTCATGGGCCGCGAGGAGCGCCTCGTATTCATGCGCACCGATGCGATCGCCGGCGCCGCGGAACTCGCTGTCGCAGACGTCGATGACGACCGGCCGGCGGCCGTGCTCGTCACGGAGCAGGCGAAGCGCCTCTTTCATCGTCGGCGACATCTCGCGATCGGTCAGCAGCACGGCCGTCTCGCAATGGTTCATCTGCCAGGCCACGAGCGGCGCATCGAGCCGGGTGTTCAGGGTGTTGAGCACGGCGTTGAGGGCCGGCACGGCGTAGTGCGCCTCGACCATCTCCGGTGTGTTGTGCAGCATCGCGCTGACGGTGGTGCCACGGCCGACGCCGAAGGAAACCAGGGCGGCAGCCAGACGCGCCGCGCGATCCCGCGTTTCGCGCCAGCAGTATCGGCGCGCGCCGTGGACCACAGCCTCGAGGTCGCCGAAGACCTCGGCGCTACGCTCGACGAAGCTGACCGGCGAGAGGGCGACGAAATTCGCCGGGCTGGGGCCCAGATCGCGTTCGTAGATGTTCATGCTGCAAGCGCCTGGTCGATGTCCCAGAGGATGTCGTCGATGTGCTCGAGGCCGACCGAGATGCGGATCATGTCGGGCTTGACGCCGGCGGCAAGCTGCTGTGCTTCGTCGAGCTGGCGATGGGTGGTCGAGGCCGGATGGATGATCAGCGTGCGGGTGTCGCCGATGTTGGCCAGGTGACTCATGAATTGCGCCGCCTCGATGAACTCGACGCCGGCATCCCGGCCACCTTCGACGCCGAACGCGAGCAATCCCGATGCGCCCGGGGAGCCGCCCACGCTGCGCATCTGCGCGGCCACGAGCGCGTGCTGCGGATGGTCGGCCAGGCCCGGGTAGTTAACCCAGCGCACGCGCTTGTGCGCGCGCAGGAACTGGGCCACGGCAAGCGCATTGGCGCAGTGCCGCTCCATGCGCAAGGGCAGTGTCTCGACGCCTTGCAGAATCTGCCAGGCGCTCATCGGCGACAGCGCGGCGCCGTAGACACGCAGCGTTTCCATGCGCGCTCGCATCGTGAAGCCGAAATCGCCGAAGGTCTCGAAGAACTTGACGCCGTGATAGCCGCGCGACGGCTCGGTCATGCCGGGGAACTTGCCGTTGCCCCAAGGGAAGCGGCCGCTTTCGACCATTACGCCGCCGAGCGTCGTGCCGTGGCCGGCGAGGTACTTGGTCGCCGAGTGGACGACGATGTCGGCGCCGAACCGGATCGGGTTGCAGAGGAAGGGCGACGGGACGGTGTTGTCGACGACGAGCGGCACGCCATGCGCATGCACCACTGCGGCAACCGAGGCGATATCCAGCACGGCCAGGCTCGGGTTGCCGATGCTCTCCGCAAAGACGGCGCGCGTATTGGGCCGCATCGCCGCGGCGAAGGCGTCGGCCGATGCCGCATCGACGAAGGTCGTCGTGATGCCGAGGCGCTCGAGATTGACGGCGAGCATGCTGACGGTGCCACCGTACAGGGCTCCGGCGGCGACGACGTGGTCGCCCTGGCTCAGCAAGGTCAAGAGCGCGATTGCCTCGGCTGCCATGCCGCTCGCCGATGCCAGGCCGGCGCGGCCGCCTTCGAGCGCGGCGACGCGCTCCTCGAGCGCGGCGACCGTGGGATTGGAGAGCCGCGAATAGACATTCCCGAAGGTGCCGAGATTGAAGAGGCTGGCCGCGTGTTCGGCACTGTCGAAGACGAAGCTGGTCGTCTGGTAGATCGGCAAGGCGCGCGCGCCGGTTGCCGCATCGGGTATCTGGCCGGCGTGGATCGCCAGGGTTTCGGCTCGGTAGGCGTGATCGGCCATGAAGCGCGGCGACGATAGCTCGATGTCAGAGCGGGCGGCGCGCCGAAATGACGCCGGTGTTGACGCCGGCCCAATGCAAGCCGCCGAAGAGGCGCGCATGCTCGATCTTGACGCAGCGATCCATCACCGAATCGAGACCGGCCGCCTCGGCCAGACGCGCCGCCTCCACATTCTTGACGCCGATCTGCTGCCAGAGACACTTGGCGCCGATCGCGATGGCTTGCGCGGCGATCGGCGGCACGTCTTCGGTGCGACGAAAGACGTCGACGATATCGATGGCGACCTCGACCTCGTCGAGACTCGCGAAGCAGCGCTCGCCGAGGATTTCCGAATAGCGCGGATTGACCGGCACGATCCGGTAGCCGTGTTCCTGCATGTACTTCGCCGCGAAGAAGCTCGGGCGGTGCCACTCGGCCGACAGGCCAACCACCGCGATCGTGCGGCTCGAGGCAAAGACGCGGCGAAGGGAGGCGATGTCGTCGATCATGGGGCGTGTCGGCCGTGAACGCGCCGACGCGCACGACCTTACCCGAAACGCTGGCCCAGCGTCGGAGCGACCGATTCGGTGGCGCGGTGGGGTAGCGAAGCTCAGTCCCCTGAGCCGGGCATCGAGGCCTGAACGGCGCCGGCCAGCGGTGCGCCCCGTGAGTGTTCGCGTTCCGAGGCGCCAGTTGCGGCAGCAGGGAACCACCAGTCAGGATGGGCGCGACGGGCGCGAACCTCCCCTTGCAGACGCGTCATCGCCGCGCGGCTGGCGAGCAATCGCAACCGGTCGTCGCGCGACAGTGCAGCCGGGCCTTCGACGAGCGCGCGCTCGATCCGGTTTGCCAGCGCTTCGGCCTTGGCGCCCGCGCCTTCGGCGCGTTCGGGAATCGCTTCGACACAGCGATCTCCGGTCGCCGCGTCGACGACGGCCGACTCGAACGATGCCAGACGTGCGCTCACTTCGTCGCCGGCATGCGCCGCCGCCTCGAGCACCGACGGCGTCTTCATCTCCTCAGGTGTCAGCAGCAGCCCGCGGCGGCGCAAGGCGCGGCCGATGCCGACTCGGCTGCCCCAGACCGAAAGTGGAATCGCACCGATGAGCCCGAGCAGGATCGGCGACAGCCACCACGGCATCGCGTCACTGCTGACGACAATCGCGCTGATCCAGAAGACCGCCAGCAGCGTGTGGATACCGTGTCTCAGCCAGGCTTCGCGCCAGCTCGTCGCCGCGTCATCGCGCGGCGGCGATTTCCACTCGAGCCGCCATCCGGTCAGGGCCGCGAACACGAACTGCGAATGGAACAGCATACGCACCGGAGCGAGCAAAAGCGAATGGACGAATTCGATGCCGGCACTGCCCAGCAAGCGGCCGGTTCCACCGAAACGCTTCGCTTCGCCGCGCAGCACGATCGCCAGCAGCGACAAGGCCTTGGGTGCCAGGAGAAGAGCCCCCGTCAGGCCGAACAAGGTCAGCATCAGCTTGACGTTCGCCGTGGGCCAGATCGGGAACAGCTGGTAAGGCGTTACGAAGTAGGCTGGATCGTTGCCGGCGTGTTGTGCGAAAAGCAGGGACGAGACCACGAGAAAGGCGAGCCAGAGCGGCGACGACGCATAGGCCAGCACGCCGGTCAGGAACGCCGTGCGATGCACCGGATGCAGGCCGGGCTCGAACATGAGGCGCGAGTTCTGCAGGTTGCCGTGGCACCAGCGCCGGTCGCGCTGGAGCTCGGCAAGCAGGTTGGGCGGCACCTGCTCGTAGCTGCCGCCGAGCTCGTCGGCGACCCACACTTTCCAGCCGGCGCGGCGCATCAGCGCGGCCTCGACGAAATCGTGGGAAAGGATCTCGCCCGACAGCGACCCGTCGCCGGCGATCGGTGCCAGGGCGCAATGCTGCATGAACGGCTCTGTGCGCAGGATCGCGTTGTGGCCCCAGTAGTGCGATTCGCCGAGCTGCCAGAAGCGCATTCCCGCAGTGAAGAGAGGGCCGTAGGCCCGGGCGCAGAACTGCTGCACGCGAGCATGAAACGTGTGGTGGCCGACGGCCCGCGGCGCCGTCTGGATGATGCCGGCGTCGGGGTGTGCTTCCATCAGGCGCACGAGCGAGGTCAGGCACTGGCCGGTCATCACGCTGTCGGCATCGAGGACGATGAAGTAGCGGTAGCCGCTTGCCCAGCGACGGCAGAAATCGGCGACGTTGCCGGCCTTGCGCTTGCTGCGCTGCTGGCGCCAGCGATAGTGCAGGCGAAGCGCGGCGTCGCCGTTCGCCTCCAGGGCAAGTCGTGTCGAGAGGTCGTGCCATGCCGCCTGCTCCGCGGCACGAATGTCCGGGTCGCTGGTGTCGCTCAGCAAGTAGACGTCGAAATTGGCCGACTCACCGGTGCGACGCAACGAATCGACGGTAGCGCCGAGGCCACCGAAGACCGTCGGCACATGTTCGTTGCAGATCGGCATGACGATCGCCGTTCGCGCCGAGGCGTCGAGGGGCCGAAGATCGGCGTCTCGTGCGCCGCGCATGAGCCGGCTGCGCCCCGGGCCACCCAGAAGCGTCGCGGCGCCCATCACACCGGTCCAGAAGCCGGCCGAGATCCAGCCGAAGAGAACGCCGAACAGCCCGAGCAGACCGATCTCCAGGATCGTGCCGCCGTGGGCCGGCAGCACCTCGGCCATCGCGCGGGTGCCGAC
>JBDTIO010000226.1:0-3117 GCA_039936375.1 Caldimonas sp.
TTCCGGCCGCCCTGGTTCCACCGCAACGTCGCCAGCGAGTTCATGGGCCTGGTGCACGGCGCCTACGACGCCAAGGCCGAAGGCTTCGTGCCCGGCGGCGCGAGCCTGCACAACAGCATGAGCGGTCATGGGCCCGACGCGGCGACCTTCGAGAAGGCGAGCCGCGCCGACCTGTCGAAGGTCGACGTGATCGAGGACACGATGGCCTTCATGTTCGAAACGCGCGCCGTCTGGCGGCCGACCCGCCACGCGCTCGACGCCGCCGAGCTGCAGGACGACTACTTCCGCTGCTGGCAAGGGCTCGAGAAGCACTTCGACCCGCGCCGACCCTGACGCACGCACGACTCCGGCAAACGCTTTCGCGTGCGCCGGACGTGAGCCTGCTGTGAGCGCCGCGTGATCGGCGTGGAAAGCACCTCGAGCACAGATAGGTGGCCAGGCCTGACACGACTCCCGCTCCACAAGGAGTCGCGTCATGCTCAAAGGCAAGTCAGCCATCGTCACCGGATCCACCAGCGGCATCGGCCTGGGCATCGCCCGCGCTTCGCCGAGCAAGGTGCCAAGGTGATGCTCAACGTGTTCGGCAACGGCGACGAGATCGAGTTCACGCACGCCGACATGCAGTCGCCGAGTTCGGCATCACTTCGAACACGATCTGCCCGGACTACGTCAAGAGGCCGCTGGTCGACCAGCAGATCGCCGACCAGGCGAAAGCCCACGGCATCTCGGAGGCCGACGTCGTCCGCGATGTGATGCTGGTGCACCAGCCGCGCAAGGAGTTCGTGCGCGTCGAGGAGATGGCCGCGGTCGAGCGACCGCTCGAGATCGACGGGTCCCTACGACCAGCCGCTGTACTTCAGAACCTGCCAGTCACGACGCGCTCGTTCTGCTATCGCCACTGCGTGCGCGCCAATCGCCGTGGCAACGGCGCGGGCGGCGGAAGAAGAGAGCCACGCCGAGTGCGATCAACAAGAGCGGGCCGATGAGGTGGAACGTGCCGATGGGGATGAGGCCAAGGTATTTGGCGACGCCGAGCGAGCCAATGACGATGAGTGCGATGGGGAAGATTCTCATGATGTGCTCCGAATTGAGATGAGAGGTTGGTGGCAAAGGCTTGAAGCAGGCAAGCGTCAGCGTTGCTCACCGGGCGCGGTTGGTTGAGCGGACGACGTCGGGGGCAAGCTACCACTTGCCGATGTCGGTGCGCACGAATCGCCACTCGCGCCGCCATGAGACTGCCATTGCCGCATGCCCGCCCGAAAACGCTGGCGCTCTTCTTCGCTCAGATTGGCCCAGCCGGGGCCAAAGTTGCGGTGCATGCGCCGCTCCCAGCGATCTTGCATGCGTTCGCGCATGTTCGCGCGCCAACGGGGGCCACGCGCAAGCATGGCCACGCCGATGCCAATGAGAAGCAATGGCCATAACAAATGCACAAACGCGGGGTCGATGAGCCCATAGTGCTGGAGCACCCCAAACACGCCAATGGCGATGAGGGCAAGCGGAAAAATGCGCATGGTTCTCTCCGAAAAAGGACGGCGGCGCGTGTGCGCTAGACAATGAGGTCGCCGTATTGGGCGTGCAGCTGCGCCCGGAGGGCGAGCACGGCGTAGCGCTTGCGCGCGAGCAGCGTGTTCTGCGGCACGCGCCATTGCGCGGACATGTCGGCGAACGAAAGGCCTTCGATCTCATGCGCCACAAATACGTCGCGTTGCTCTGGCGGCAGCGTTTGCAGCGCGGCTTGTATGGAGCCGAGCAACACCGAACGCGCATAGGCAGCATCAGGCCCAGCGCCGGGGTCGGGCAGGTTCTCTTCGAGCCAGCTGCGGTCGTCTTCATCATCAGCGGACGGAAGCGGCTCTTCTTTCTTCCTGCGCGCCCGGTCGATGACGCGGTTCTTGGCCACTCGAAACAGCCACGCGCCGGCTTGCTCGATAGCATCGGTGGCGACGTAGAACTCGAGCAACACGTCTTGCAAAATGTCCTCGGCCTCAGCCGCATCGCGCACTCGGCGGCGGATGAAGTTGCCCAGCCGCGAGCGCTCACGCGCAACGATCTCGGTGAAGCGCGGGGCGTTGGCGGGCATGGAGAAGTGGGCTGACCGGGGCAAGCCGGCTACGGCGTCCATGCCAGGTAGACGAATGGCCGCGGGAAATATTGTGGGCGGGCGGGCTGCATGATCGGACAGCGATGGCGCAAAGAGCGATCGTCGAGTCGTTTCCGACACGGCCTGACGACAATGGGAAAATCGCCTGGGCGAAACGCGAGGCATTGAATGAGGCGGCGCCAGTTTGCTTCACTTCTCGGCGGAACCGCGCTGCTGCCGGTTGGCGCCTGGCCGGCGTGCGCAGCCGCTCCAGGCAGTTGCGGTGTTCCGATCGCGCGAAACGACGGATGGGCCGTCGTCTCTCTCGAGGACGACACGCTCGTCGACCGTGGCGGCCAGTACATTCGCAACGTGCCGGAGCTCGACCTCGTGGTGGCCGTGACCGCGGGGTACTACCAGGACTACAGCGTGCAAGCGTCTCGCACGCAGTTCGGCGTTTTCAGGGACGTCGTGCGGGCGGCGATCTCGGCTCGCAGTTGAGTCGAGGCGCTCTCCCCAGCGTCGTTTATGAGGGAGAAGTCGCACATATCCACGGCGGGTTGCGCCTTGATTGCAGGAGAATCAAGGTCATGGCTGTGACTATCGGAGCCGACCTCGTCGGCACGCCCAAGCCAAAGGCGCCGAGCGCCGATGGCATCACCGCACCTCTCGGCAATCCCACCTTCCGCCGCATCTGGCTGGCGAGCCTTCTGTCCAACCTCGGCACGCTGATCCAGGGCGTGGCCGTCGCTTGGGCAATGACGCTGATGACGTCATCGGCCGACAAGGTGGCGCTCGTGCAAACCGCCCTCGGGATGCCAGTCATGCTGGTGGCGATGCTCGCCGGCGCGTTCGCCGACGTGCACGACCGGCGCGTCGTCGCGCTGGTCTCGCTCGCGATCGCCCTCGCCGGTGCGACCGCGCTGGCCGTGCTCGCCGGCCTCGCGCTTCTGACGCCGAACATCCTCCTCGTGCTGTGCTTCGCGGTCGGCTGCGGCACGGCGCTGCTGGGCCCGGCGTGGCAGACGTCGGTG
>JBDTIO010000227.1:0-9636 GCA_039936375.1 Caldimonas sp.
AGTTCGAGTTCATTCAGCGCCAGTGGATCAACGGCGATCGCTTCGCCGCAGGGCTGCGCGGCACCCGCGACCCGTTGGTCGGGACATCGCGGGAGCCATGCGATGCGTTCGAGATCCCGATGCCGAAGGGCCCACCCTTAGTCGCTTGGCTGCCGCAATTCGTGCAGACGAAGGGCAGTTTGTACCTGTTCATGCCGGGCCTGAATGCCTTGAGCCAACTGGAGCGCTTCGCGACCGCTCATCGGGCGGGCCCGGCACGGACGGCACTTGCAGCGCCAGCAGCATCGACTGCCAAGAATCAGACGGTGACCATCGCCGCTGTCACGGGGCGGCTACCAAAGGTGATGAAGGCCCTCAATTCCCGACTGGCGAAAGACGATTTGTTGGCAATCGCACTGGCAAGCGTCGGCACCCCGCAAGTTGCCCCTAGTAATGGAAGCCTCACAAAGTCACCCGCATCGCCGCGGCTGCGCTTCGACCCGCGGCGGCGCGATTTCCTGATCGATCCGTATCCGGTTTACGCTGCTTTCAGGGCCCGCGAACGGGTGCACTATTCGCCGCTATTCGACGGTTGGTTCGTGTTCGGCTACGACGATGTCGCGCGCGTTTGTACAGAGGACAGCAACTTCAGCGCATCGCCACTGAACGGCACGGGCCCACGTGGCTTGTTCACGCTGGACGAGCCCGAGCATGCCAACGTGCGCCAGCGAGTGGCCGATGCGTGGCGCAAGGCGGCGGGTGACACGCCAGGATTGGTGCAACGCTCGATCGACAGAACCCTCGCGGCGATCGGCGCGCGCCCTTGCCCCTGCTTTGACCTCGTGGACGATTTCGCCCGGCCTGTGCCGCGCGACGTGTACTTCGACATCCTCGGCGGCAATGGCATCGACGCGAAGGAACGCCTGGTGCTCGACGCGCTGGCGCGCACCGTGCGGAAGCACCACGACCACACCTTGGATTATTTGGCGCGCTGGGACGGCACCCTGGCCGGGCTGGAACTCGCGGCGCGTCTGGCGTGGATGCTCGCCAAGGCAGCACGTCCTCGCTCGCGCTACGCGGGCACTTTCCTGGCCTATTTTGCAAAGGAAGTCGACTGGCGTGGCGGCGCTTTGAGCCCCGCCGTCGCGGTGCTGACACTTGTCAATTTGACCGTCGCGGGCTACATGTCCGTCGAGTTTCTGCTGGCGACCGGAATCCGCCGTTTGCTTCTGGACCCCGCGGCAGGCTGGGATATGGTCAAGAAGAACCCCTCGACCTTGCCTCTCTTTCTGGAGGAGATGCGCCGCACTGATCACGCCCTGGCGGTCGTCGATCGGTTCGCCAAACAGGATGTCGTTGTGAATGATGTGCGGATCCCGAGCGGTGCACGGGTCTTCGGCGTGCTGGCCTCGGCCAACCGCGACGAACTGGTGTTCGGCACCGACGCAGACAAGTTTGACCCCTATCGCAATTTTCCCAAGCCGCACCTGGGCTTGGGTTGGGGCACGCATGCGTGCATGGGACGGGCGCTGGAACGCAGCATCACCGAGCCGGCCATCTCTCGGCTCGCGTCAGCGATGCCAGGCCTGGTCCTGCAATCGGCCGCGCAGCCACCTTGGTTTGAGAACTTCTACTTCCGTTCTTTCGACCATTTGCCTGTGACATTGAAATAAGCTCGGGCATGGAACGCCTGGTCTTCGGCCGCTTCGAATTGCGCCCCGCTGAACGCCTGCTGCTGGCGGACGGCCTGCCACTCAGCCTCGGCGCTCGCGCCTTCGACGTGCTGGTCGCGCTTGCCGACAGGCGCGAGCGGGTCGTCGACAAGGACGAATTGATCCAGGTCGCGTGGCCCGATACGGTGGTCGAGGAAAACAACCTGGCCGTGCAGATCTCGATACTGCGCAAGCTGCTCGCGCCTGGCGCTATCACCACGATACCCGGCCGCGGCTACCAATTCACGGCGCGAGCACAAGAGCCGCTGCTCGATCGCCAACCTGGCCTCAAGCGAGGCAACGTTCCGGCGGCAACTCTGTCTCTGTTCGGTCGAGAGGCCGACATCAAGGCCATTTCGACCGCCTTTAGTCGCTCGTCGTTGGTGACCCTGTGCGGAGCCGGTGGCATCGGCAAGACCAGCCTCGCCAGCGTGTTTGCGCAGCGCGTGTCGGCCAGCTTCCCGGGAGGCGTGTGGATCGTGGAGCTCGCTGCCACCCGCGATCCTTCGCTCGTAGCTACCCTGGTAGCGCAGACCTTGGGCCTGGCTCTGCCCGGCCAGTCGCCGGCGCTGCAGGAATTGGTGCGCGCGGTTCACAGCAGCGAGTTGATGCTGGTGCTGGACAACTGCGAACACCTTCTCGATGGAGTCGCGCCGCTCGCACGCGCCCTCGCCCGCGATGCACCCGGCTTGCGCATCCTCGTCACCAGCCAGGAGCCCCTGCACGTGGAAGGCGAGCAGGTCTATCGACTCGGCTCGCTGAGCGTGCCGCGTGACGACGAGCTGGCCACCGCACTCGATCACGGGTCGGTGCAATTGTTCATCGAACGCGTGCGGGCTCTGCAGTCCGAGTTCGCCCCGCAGGCGGAGGATCTCGGCGCCATCGTTCACATCTGCCGCCAACTCGACGGCATAGCCTTGGCCATCGAGCTGGCGGCCGCGCGCGTGCCGCTATTGGGACTGGCCGGCGTGCATGCGCGGCTCGGCGAACGCCTTCGCACACTGGGCGGCGGCGTTCGGGCACCCATGCGGCGGCATCAGACCCTGCGCGCCGCCCTCGATTGGAGTTTCAAGCTTTTAGACCCAGAGACTCAGCGGGTGCTTCGGCGCCTGGGCGTCTTTCAGGGCGGCTTCCGCGTGGACACGGCGCTTCATGTGACCGCCGAGACCCTTGAGGAGGACGAAGTCTGGCTGCTGGAGCAGCTTGACCTCCTGCTCGATCGTTCTTTGCTGGTAGTGGCGAATCGAACTCCACCCCTGCGCTACAGAATGCTGGAGACGATGCGCGAGTACGCGCTTGAGCAGCTGCTCGCGCTGAATGAGATTCAGGAAGTTCGGCGACGGCACGCGCATGCTATGGGCGTGGCGCTCAAACAGGCCGTGACGGCGCGTGACTCGGACCGCCAGCTCGACGAAGTGGCCAATATCCGGGCCGCCTTGGCTTACGCAGTCAACGCCCCCGGCGAGGGCGCTGTCGCCTTGTCCTTGGCCACCGACTCCGCCGTCGTGCTGGCCACCTCGGGCTTGGTGCCCGAAGTTCTGCAGAACCTTTTGAGTGTCGAACCCTTCGTCACTCCCGACACCGAGCCTGTCCTTGCGGCACAGTACTGGCAGTGGGTGGGCCGCGTCGGCAAAGATGGTCGCCTGCCGGTGCGACGCTGCGTCGAAGTACTGACGCGGGCGGAGGGAATGTTTGAGCAGCTCGGCCGAAATCGCCGGGTGCATGCCTGCCGTCGGCAGCTTGCCGAAGCATATTTGGAACTGCACGATCTGGATGCTGCCGAGCTGGCGCTGGCTCGGGCACAGGAACTGGAGTCATCGCAGAGCCCGGCCGCCGATGTGATGCGGCGACTTCGCCTCGATGGTCTGCTGGCTGATGCGCGTGGCCGAATCGAGCAAGGCCTGGCGTTTACTCAGGAAGCGCTGAGCATTGCCGAACGCTACGGCTATCGACGCTACTGCTACAACCTCCTCTCCGACCGGGCCTGGATGCACCTGCACGCCGGGCAGCCAGAGGTCGCCGAGCGCGACCTGCTCGAACTGCTGAGTCGCATTCCCCCGGGGCCTCATGACGGCTTGCCACGAGCCGAGGCGTTGGCGGCGCTGCTCGCAGCACGAACGGCCGCGGGCCGGCTGGAGATCGCCTGCGCGTCGGTGCCAGAGGCGGTGTCAGCGTTAAGAAGCTGCGGCCTCTTCTTTCACCGCGGTGACATCTTTGCGTGGCTCGCCGCGGCCCGCGGAGAATACCGAGTAGCAGCACAGGTTCTGGGTGCGGTGGACGAATTTCACGTCAGAACTGAAGGCCCGCGCGACCGCTTGGCGGCGCGAGCGCGCGAAGAGGCCTTGCGGTTAATGAGTGGCACGTTCCCAGAGACCGAGCAGCACCTCTGGATATCACACGGCCGGCACATTGAAGAGATGCGGCTGATTTCTTTGCTGGAGGCGGCACTCGCGACGCCACGTGGCGCCGGGTGTTGACGGGGATGTATGCAACTCGTCAACAAGGCCCCGCCAGTCCCAGCGATAGTGCGGACGGTCTCGGCCACAAGCCGGTCATCGCGACGCAAAGGCGGCTGGATCCCCAACTTCACCGCGACCTCCGCAACGCGGTTCTCACACAACCTCGGCCAAAACAAGTCACTGACCGTCTTTAGGTGTGCCCCGCTCCTTGTCCTAAATTGGCGTGCGCCGCGCACGTATCGTCGCATTTGGCGAAACGCGCAAAACTCAAGCCTAGCTGACCTTCGAGTGGCGGGAATCAGCGTAGTTTCCGGTATTGAGTAGCGAGGTCCTTTTTTTTCTTGGAGATACGCATGTCTTACCGAGCAACGCGATCAGTGACTTTACTGGCCTTTCTGGCCCTGTCGTTGCCGGCGATCGCCGATGACTGCACATCCGCTATGGTCACCACGGCGCAGAATCCCGTGACTACGCTCACCATCAAAACCGATGCTCACGGCAAGCAAGCCAAGTTCGGTATGGTTCAGACGCCCACCACCCAATATATACAGACGGAGGACGGCCAGTGGCACTCGGTCGGAGTAACCGTCAAGGACAAGATCGATGCCACGAACGAAGACCTGAAAACTGCGAAGATCAGTTGCCAGCGTGAGGGGGCCGATCTCGTTAACGGTGTCCCAGCTACCGTTTACGCAGTGCATGCGGATCGAGATGGTGACATCTCTGACGCCAAAGTGTGGATTTCAAGCCATAGGATTGCGAAAACAGAGGGCACCTCCGAGGGCGCGCACTACACCACTTCATACGACTACGCGCATGTCATTCCTCCCGCTAATGCCAAACCAATGGGGAGCCGTTAGGACGACGCTGACCAATAGGCGTTTGGGCGGAAGTTGATTCGAGGCGATGCGGCGATGCGAGGCGACTTGATCGAAGGCCCGCAGTCCAAGGACTTCCCGGCCTCACGCACGAGCGCCGCCGCGGTTCAATGGCGGATGTCGACGACGGCGCGCAACTCATCGGATGTCGCGCTTGGGAAACCGAAGAATTCGAGGTAGGCCGGGATCATTTCGAACAGCATGTCGATGCCAGGCTGCGTCTCGCACCCGCGCTCGCTTGCGGCACGCAGGAGCGCCGTCACGGTCGACTGCATCACCACGTCGCCGACGAGTGCGGACGACGAGATGCGGCTCGGGTCGAAAGGCAGCGGGTCGTCGTCGCGCATGCCCAGCGGCGTGGCGTTGACGACGAGCTCAAAACCGGCAGGATCGTTCGACCCTGTCGCGACGCGCAATGCGGGGTAGTGTGCGAGCAGTCGGGCGCGCAGCGACTCCGCCGTCGCACCGTTGCGGTCGAAGAGCATCAATTGCGCAGCGCCGGCAGCCGCGAGCGCTGCAGCGATCGCCGAGCCGACGCCGCCGGCACCCGCGACGATGGCGCGCACTCCCTCAATTGCGCGACCCTTGCGTTGGATGCCGCGCACGAATCCTGCACCATCGAACTGGTCCCCGAACCAGCTGCCGTCGGGGCGCTTCAGCAAGGCGTTGCAGGCACCGGCGATATGTGCCGCAGGCGAGGCCTCGGCCACGAGCGACAGCGTGGTCACCTTGTGCGGCATCGTCACCAGCGCTCCGCGCAAATTGGTGACGCGTGCCAGCGTGGCAAGCGCCGCGCGATAGTCGGCGGCCTGCACACCCATGGGCACGACGATTGCGTCGACCCCGGCTTTCTCGAACCAGGGGTTGTAGATCATCGGCGCCCGAAAGCCTTCGGTCGGATAGCCGAGGTGGGCGATCAGGACGGTCCGGCCGCTGATCATCGCGAGGCTTCGCCCAGCGAAGCGGCGCCCTCGATCGGATCGCGTTCGATGATCTCGATGATGGCCTGCACGGCAGCGACATAGCCCCTGGCGCCAAGCCCCGCAATCACGGCCGTCGCCGCACGCGACATCAACGACCGCTGATAGATCTCTTCGCGCCGGTGGATGTTCGAGATGTGCAGCTCGATGATTGGCCCAGGGAACATCTTTAGCGCATCGAGAATCGCGATCGAGGTGAACGAGTAGGCAGCGGGATTGATGACGATCCCGCTTGCATGATCATGATCGGTGGCCTCGTGGATCCAGTCGATCAACTGGGTCTCGCTGTTCGTCTGCCTGAACTCGACCGGCCGTGCGCCGGCGGCCTGTCGGCACAGCGTCTCGATCTCGGACAGCGTCGTGTGGCCGTAGATGTCGGGTTCGCGCGTTCCCAATCGGTTGAGGTTCGGGCCGTTGAGCACGTAGATCGGCTTGTACATGTGATGTCCTCCGCAACCGGGGTCAGCCCTTGTAGCCCATGACGTGCGGCAGCCAGAGGACGGTCGCCGGAACGAAGGTGATCAGTGCCAGCATCGCGATCGCCGCGGCAATGAACGGCGCCGCCTCGCGGACGATCGCAACCAGCGGCTGGTGGGTCATGTTGGCGGTGATGAAGAGCAGCAGGCCGAACGGCGGCGTCAGGAGGCCGATCATGATGTTGACGACGACGACCACGCCGAAGTGGACGGTGTCGATGCCGAGCGCCTTCACGGTCGGGATGAAGATCGGCACGATGATGAGCAGGATGGTCGTTCCCTCGAGCAGGCAGCCGAGGATGAGCAGGATGGCGTTGACGAGGAGCAGGAAGCCGAACTTCGACAGATGGAAGCCGGCGACGAAGTGCTGTACCGACACCGGGATGTTCTCGGCGGTAACGACGTAATTGAAGGCGAGCGCGCCGGCGATGAGCATGCCCACCGTCGTCGTCGCCTTCGCGCTCGAGAGCAGCACGCCGTAGAGTTGGCGGCCCGTCATTGCGCGGTAGATGACAGTCGCGGCGAACAACGCATAGGCCGCTGCCGCCGCTGCGGCCTCGGTCGGCGTCATCACGCCGCCGTAGATGCCCACCAGCAGGATGATCGGCAACAGCAATGCCGGAATGGCGTCGAACGTGATTCGCGGCACGTCGCGCATGCGCACCGGCGGCTCGACAGGGTAGGCGCGGCGGCAAGAGATTACCGCGTTCATGACCATGAAGGCGACGCCGAGCAGCAGCCCGGGGATCACGCCGCCGAGAAAGAGGTAGCCGATCGACGCGTCGGAGACGAGCGCGTAGATCACCATCGGGATCGACGGCGGGATGATCGGGCCGATGATCGCCGCCGACGCGGTGATGGCCGCCGCGTACGCGACCGGGTATTTCCCGCCGCGCGTCATCATGCCGATGATGATCCGGCCGATGCCGACCGCGTCGGCGATCGCCGACCCGGACATGCCGGCGAAGATGATGTTGGAGACGATGTTGACGTGTCCGAGGCCGCCGCGGAACCGGCCGACGAGGACGAGACAGAACTTGAGCAACCGGTCAGTGAGGCTGCCAGTGTTCATCAGGTCGGCGGCCAGGATGAACAGCGGGACAGCGAGCAGCACGTAGCTGTTGTACAGGCCGTTGAGGATCTGCTCGGCGACGGTGCCGGGATCGAGGCCGGCGGCGAGCAGGTAGAAGATCGAGGCGGCGATCATCGACAGGGCGATCGGCAGGCCGGCCAGCGCGAGCACGATCAGAACGATCACGCACATCGTGAATGGCGACAGGCCCATCATTCGGCTCGCTCCTCCAACGCGTCGGCGGACCCGTGCAGCGGCACGCCCCGCCACGCCCGCCACACCACCCGAGCCTGCCGGACGAGGCAGACCATCGCGAACAGCACATAGATCGAGTAGAGATAGTCGAAGCGCATGCCGAGGTAAGCGGAATGTTCGCGATGCATGAAGGCGACGTAGCGCCAGGTCGCGGGCAGCGACAGCCCCATCAGCGCGATCATGGCCAGACTGGAAGCGACCGTGAAGGCGCGCTGAAGCTTGGGCGGCACGGCGTTGTAGACGATGTCAAAGCGCACCTCGTCGCTCTCGGCGACGATGAACGAGGCGCCCCAGAGCACGATCCAGACCCAGCACAGGATCGTGACCTCCTCGGTCCAGCCGAGCGGCCGGTTCATCACATAGCGAAAGAAGATCTGCAGCAGGAACGAGACGAACATCGTCGCGATCAGCAAGACCGCGACGTCATCGGCGCGTCGCCGCAGCCAGCGGCCAACGGCGCTGCCGGTGGCCAGCCATGAGTCCGGCAACACGACCGAAGCCCTCGCCCTACAGCGCGTTGATCTTCTCCAGCGCGCCGCTCGGCCAGTCGCTGCCGTACTTCTCGATGTAGCGCTTCTGCGCGAAGGTCCGGAAGGCGTTCACGTCGGGCTTATAGACCTTCTTCCCTTCCGCCTTCAAGGCGGCGATGACCTCGCTCTCCTTGCCTTCGAACTTGACGGCGTAGTCGCCGATCGCCTTCTCCGCGGCGCTGCGAAAGCGGGCCTGCTGATCGGGCTTGAGCGCGTTCCACGCCTTCGACGAAACCGTCAGAACATCGAAGCCGATGACGTGGCTGGTGAGGACGAACTGCGTCGTCACTTCGTCGAACTTCATCAACTTGCTGAGGAGCAGGGGGTTGTCCTGGCCGTCGATCGCCCCCGTCTCCAACGCGGTGTAGACCTCGGCGAACGCTACCGGCGTCGGGTTGACGCCGATCGACTCGCCGAGGAATTGCCAGAACTCCCCAGGAGGCATGCGCAGCTTGATGCCTTTCAGGTCGGCCGGCGTGCGGATTACCCGGTCGGGCTTGAGGTTGACCTGGCGTGCGCCGAAGTAGACCGGCTTGATCACCTCGATGTCGAGCTTGTCGCGGGCCATCTTGATGAATTCGCGACCGACGTCGCTCCTGAATGTCTTCTGGAGGTGGGCGACGTCGCGGAACAGGTAGGCCGAGGTCAGCAACGACCAGGCGGGCAACTGCTTGGCGATGTCCTGCGGCGCGAGGTTGGCCATCTCGAGATTGCCGCGCTGCAATGCGACGAGCTCGGTGCCCTGCTTGAACAGGGTGTTGCCCCAATACGGCTCGAGATCGAAGTCGTTCTTCATGGCTGCGCCGAAGGCCTTATAGGCGTCGGCGCGAAGGTCCTGCTCGGTGAAGGCCGTGCTAAGGCGCATCTTCGTGGCGCCTTGCGCCCACAGCGAGGGCGTGGCGGCGAGCGCCAGGGTGGACGCGCCGGCGCACAGAAGGGTGCGGCGTGCGATAGACAACGGCATAAAAGGTTCTCCGGAAGTGGATGAATCGGGTGGGTGGCCGAAGCGGTGAGGCATCCATCGAAGATTAGCTATTTCATCCGATGATGACAATAGGCTCCGACGATACAAGAACCGTCGATTGACCTATCATCGCACTAGCGTGCAGACCAGATCGGTACGGAACGGCGAACACCCATGACGATGCTCGACGAGCCCCGGCCGACCGAAACCGTCGGCGAAAAGACCTATCAGCGCATTCGTGCCGATATCGTCTCTGGCGTCCTGCCGCCGGGGGAGCGGCTAACGCTCGACCGAATGCGCGACGTCTACGAGGCCGGCGTCGGCACGCTGC
>JBDTIO010000228.1:0-3002 GCA_039936375.1 Caldimonas sp.
CGCCCGCGGTGGCGAGCGTGACCATCGGCCAGCTCCTCTCGCACACCGCCGGCCTCGTTCGCGACGGTTCCGACAGCGGTCAATGGACCGACCGACGCCCCTTTCTCGACGAAACCGCACTGCGCGCCGATCTGGCGCACGGCACGGTGATCGAGCCGAACACGCGCTTCAAGTATTCGAACCACGGCTACGGGCTGCTCGGCCTCGTCATCGAAGCGCTCACTGGCGAGCCCTACGCCGACTGGATCGCGCGTGAGATCGTCGCCGCGTCGGGCCTCGAAGAGACTGCGCCCGATGCACCGCAGGCCCTGGCTTCGACGAACACGCCGTTCGCCCGCGGCCACACCGGAAAGCTGCCGATGGGCCACCGCGTCGTCATCCCCGGCGACAACCCGACCCATGCGCTGGCTTCGGCCACCGGGTTCGTCAGCACCGGCGGCGACCTGGTCCGGTTCTTCTCCAGCCTTATCCCCTCGGCGAAAAAGAGCGTCCTGTCGATGGCGAGCCGGCGCGAGATGAGCCGGCGGCTCTGGCGCGATCCGCATTCGAGCGCGGAGCGCTGGTACGGTCTCGGCACGATCTCGGGCACGCTGGCCGACTGGGAATGGTTCGGCCACTCGGGCAGCTTCCAAGGCACGGTCACGCGCACCGCCAACGTGCCCGCGCAGGATCTCAGCGTCGCCGTCCTCACCAATGCCACCGACGGCAGCTCGCAGGTCTGGCTCGACGGCACGCTGCATCTGTTGCACGCGTTCGCGCGCCACGGTGGGCCGTCGCGCAAGACCGCCGCATGGGCCGGGCGATGGTGGAGCCTGTGGGGCGCTGTCGATCTGCTGGCAATGAACGACAAGGTGCTCGTCGCCAATCCGCTGCTGGGCAATCCCGTTCAGGATGCCAGCGAGATCGAGGTCTCCGGCACACGCGGCGGCGTAGCGACCGGCCGGATCGCCCTGGCCGGTGGCTTCGCCCATCACGGCGAGCCGGTGCGCCTCGTCTTCGACGGCCGCGGCAAAGCGAAGGAGCTCTGGCTCGCCGGCGGCAAGCTGTTGCCGCAGGCCCAGGTCGAAAAGGAATTGTTCGCCCGCTATGAATAGCACGGGGCGCTCGCGGCTCGCGATCTACCTCGACCTGATTCGCTGGGGTCGCCCGGCCGGCACCCTGTTGCTGCTCTGGCCGACGCTGTCGGCGCTGTGGATCGCCGGCGGCGGCTTCCCCGGCTGGCACCTGCTCGTCGTCTTCGTGCTCGGCACCTTCCTGATGCGCAGCGCCGGCTGCGCCGCCAACGATGTCGCCGATCGCGACTTCGATCGGCACGTCAAACGCACCGCCGCTCGGCCGGTGACGAGCGGCGCGGTCGGCGTTGGTGAAGCGCTGACGCTCGGCGCAGCGCTGGCGCTGGGCGCGTTCGCGCTCGTCCTCACGACCAACGTTGCGGCCGTGGCGTGGAGCGTCGTCGCTCTCGCCGTCACGCTCGTCTATCCGTTCAGCAAGCGCTTCTTCGCCATGCCGCAGGCGATCCTCGGCATCGCCTTCAGCTTCGGCATTCCGATGGCCTTTGCCGCGGTTCGCGGCGGCAGCGACTGGCGACTCGATGCGATTGCCGGCGCCGTGCCAACACTGGCCTGGTGGCTGCTGCTCGGCAACCTGTTCTGGGTGCTCGCCTACGACACCGAGTACGCGATGGTCGACCGCGACGACGACCTGAAGATCGGCATCCGCACGTCAGCCATCACGCTCGGCCGCTTCGACGTTGCGGCGGTGATGGCGTGCTATCTCGCGTTCCTGGCGATCTGGGCCGGCATGGGCGTTCGGCTCGATCTGGGTGCGGTCTACTTCAGCGGCCTCGCCGTCGCCGCGCTGATCGCCGCATGGCATTTCACGCTGATCCGCCGCCGCACGCGCGAAGGGTGCTTCCGCGCCTTTCGCCTGAATCACTGGCTCGGCTTCGCCGTCTTCGCCGGCGTGGCGCTGGCCTTCGCGGTGCGCTGACTTTCGCGCCAGCGCTATCGCGAAGGTCGCTCGAACGGCCGCAACGCCGATTCGAGCGCCGCGACCGCGATGTCGATGTGCTCGCTCTCGACGACGAGCGGCGGCGCGAAGCGCACCACCGTGCCGTGCGTGTCCTTGCTCAGTACGCCGGCGGCGAGCAGGCCTTCGCAGACCTGTCGCGCCGATGCGTAGGCCGGATCGATCTCGACGCCGATCAGCAGGCCCTTGCCGCGCACCTCAGCGATCGCCGGGTGGTCGATGGCGCGCAGCTTGGCGATCAGCTCGTCGCCGCGCACGCGCGCCTTCTCGCTCAGGCGATCGCGCAGGAGCAGGTCGAGCGCGGCGATGCCGACGGCAGCGGCGAGCGGGTTGCCGCCGAAGGTGCTGCCGTGGTCGCCGGGATGAAATACGCCCATGACCTCTTCGGTCGCCAGGAAGGCACTGACCGGCAGCAGGCCGCCGCCCAGTGCCTTGCCAAGCACGAGGCCGTCGGGACGAATGCCCTCGTGATCGCAGGCGAGCACGGCGCCGGTGCGGCCCAGGCCCGTCTGCACCTCGTCGCAGATGAGCAGGATGCCGCGCCGGGTGCAGATCTCCCGTGCTTTGGCGAGGTAGCCGGCCGGCGGCATGATGATTCCCGCCTCGCCCTGGATCGGCTCGACGAGAAACGCCGCCGTGTGCGGCGTGATCGCCGCCTCGAGCGCCCCCGCGTCGCCGAACGGCACGCTGACGAAGCCGGGCGCGAACGGGCCGAAGCCGTCGCGATACTGAGCTTCGCTCGAGAAGCCGATGATGGTCGTCGTGCGGCCTGCGAAGTTGCCGGCGGCGACGATGATCTCGGCCTGTCCCTCGGGCACGCGCTTGACCTTGTAGGCCCATTTGCGCGCGGCCTTGACGGCCGTCTCGACGGCCTCGGCGCCGGTGTTCATCGGCAGCGCCCGGGCCATGCCGGTCATCCGGCACAGGCGCTCCAGAAACGGACCGAGCCGCGCGGTATGGAAGGCGCGGCTGGT
>JBDTIO010000229.1:0-6316 GCA_039936375.1 Caldimonas sp.
ACCGTCGCCGAGCGAGGCCAGATTACGCTGCCGAAGGCCGTGCGCGATGCGCTCGGCCTGACCAAGGGCACCCAGCTCAAGGTCGAGCTCGACGGCAGCACCATCATCCTGCGCAAGAACGTCGACGGCGCGATCTCGCGCCTGCGCGGCCGCTTCAAGCTTGCCGAGGGCTTCACGAGCACCGACGAGGCGCTTCGCGCCATCCGCGGTCGCGCGCCAGGCGACCCATATCAGGCGCCCGCGAAACGCTCGAAATGATCGCCGTCGATTCTTCCGTGCTGGTTGACGTCCTGGTGGAAGACCCGCAGTTCGCCGATGCCGCCGAAGCGAGCCTGCGCCACGCCCTGGCGGCCGGCGAAGTTGTCGTCTGCGATGCGGTCGTCGCCGAGATCCATACGATGCTCGCCGCATCGGAAGCGACGATGGAAAGCCTGCTGTCACTCGGCATCCGCTACCTGCCGACGACCGAGCAGGCGGCCGTGCGGGCCGGGCACATGCAACGGCGTTTTCGCGACCGCGGCGGCCGTCGCGAGCGCGTCGTCGCCGACTTCCTGATCGGCGCCCACGCGCTGCTCCAATGCGATGCGCTCGTCACGCGCGACGCCGTTTTTTTTCGCGACTACTTCAAGGGACTCAAGGTCATCGAGCCTCGAGTCCGCTGAGCAGCGCGTGCTTCACTCCCACTTCATTCGTCGAGGTTTCCCATGACCCACGCTTTCGCTTCCACCCTGCAATCGTTCAAGACCGCTTCCGGCAAGGAAGGCAAGTTCTACTCGCTGCCGGCGCTGGCCAAGCAGTACCCGAACGTATCGCGCCTGCCGGTCTCGATCCGCATCGTGCTCGAGTCGGTGCTGCGCAACTGCGACGGCAAGAAGGTGCTGCCCGAGCACGTCGTCGAGCTCGCCGGCTGGAAGCCGAACGCGCCGCGTCTCGACGAGGTGCCCTTCGTCGTCGCCCGCGTCGTGCTGCAGGATTTCACCGGCGTGCCGCTGCTCGCCGACCTGGCCGCGATGCGCAACGTCGCCGCCGAGATGGGCAAGGACGCCAAGACGATCGAGCCGCTGGTGCCGGTCGACCTGGTCGTTGACCACTCCATCATGATCGACTACTTCGGCACCAAGAAGGCGCTCGACCTCAACATGAAGCTGGAGTTCAAGCGCAACCTCGAGCGCTACCAGTTCATGAAGTGGGGCATGCAGGCGTTCGATACCTTCGGCGTCGTGCCGCCGGGCTTCGGCATCGTCCACCAGGTCAACCTCGAGTACCTGGCGCGCGGCGTGCACAAGAAGCAAGGCAAGCGCGGCGAAGCGCCGATGTACTACCCCGATTCACTGGTCGGCACCGACAGCCACACGACCATGATCAACGGCATCGGCGTGGTCGGCTGGGGTGTCGGCGGCATCGAGGCCGAGGCGGCGATGCTCGGCCAGCCGGTCTACATCCTGATGCCCGACGTCGTCGGCTTCGAGTTCACCGGCCGCCTGCGCGAAGGCGTCACCGCGACCGATCTCGTGCTCGCCGTGACCGAGATCCTGCGCCGCGAAAAGGTCGTCGGCAAGTTCGTCGAGTTCTTCGGCGACGGCGTCGCCAGCCTGGCCGTGCCCGATCGCGCGACGATGGCCAACATGGCTCCGGAGTACGGCGCGACGATGGGATTTTTCCCGGTCGACGACAAGACGATCGAATACTTCGAAGGTACCGGCCGCACGATGCACGAGATCGAGGCTTTCCAGGCCTACTTCAAGGCGCAGGGCCTCTATGGCGTGGCGCGCTCCGGGCAGATCGACTTCACGAAGACGGTGAGGCTCGATCTCGGCAGCGTCACGCCTAGTCTGGCCGGCCCGAAGCGGCCGCAAGACCGCATCGATCTCGGCAAGGTGAAGACGCAGTTCGCGTCGCTGTTCAGCAAGCCGCCGACCGAGAACGGCTTCAACCAGACGGCCGACCGCCTGCTTACGCGTCACCTGGTGCGGGCGCACGACGTGCGCAGCGTCGAGGCCGAAGGCAAGGTGCCGCGCACACCGTCGGTGCAACCGGGCGCGCCCCGCTTCGTCGAGGAAATGTCCGCCAACCGCCAGACCCTGGCGGCGGCGCTGCACGAGGCCGAGCCAGAGCAGCCGGCGGCGCCGGACATGACCGTCGGCAACGGCGACGTCCTGATCGCGGCCATCACCTCGTGCACCAACACCTCGAATCCCAGCGTGATGATGGCTGCCGGGCTGCTCGCGAAAAAGGCGGTCGAGGCCGGCCTCAAGGTGGCGCCGCACATCAAGACCTCGCTGGCCCCGGGCTCGCGCATCGTCACCGAATACCTGACCAAGGCGGGGCTCTTGCCCTATCTCGAAAAGCTCGGCTTCAACGTCGCCGCGTACGGTTGCACGACCTGCATCGGCAATGCCGGCGACCTGACACCGGAACTCAACGACGCGATCTCGAAGAACGACCTGGTCTGCGCCGCCGTGCTCTCGGGCAACCGCAATTTCGAGGCGCGAATCCACCCGAACCTGAAGGCCAACTTCCTGGCCAGCCCGCCGCTGGTCGTCGCCTATGCGATCGCCGGCACGATGCTGAAGGACCTGATGACCGAGCCGGTCGGCAAGGGCAAGGGCGGCAAGGACGTCTACCTCGGCGACATCTGGCCAACCAGCGACGAGATCGCCGCGCTGATGAAATTCGCGATGGACGGCAAGGCGTTCAAGGCCAACTACGACAAGGTGGCGAGCGAGCCGGGGCCGCTGTGGCAGAAGATCAAGGGCGTGCCGGGGCAGGTCTACACCTGGCCGGAGTCGACCTACATCGCCAAGCCGCCATTCTTCGCCGGCTTCGAGATGTCCCCGCATGCGGCCGAGGTCGGCGTCAAGGGCGCGCGGGCGATGGCGCTCTTCGGCGACTCGATCACCACCGATCACATCTCGCCGGCCGGCGCGATCAAGGAAGCGTCGCCGGCCGGGCAATGGCTGAAGGACAACGGCGTCGTCAAGGCCGACTTCAACTCGTACGGCTCGCGTCGCGGCAACCACGACGTGATGATGCGCGGCACCTTCGCCAACGTGCGCATCAAGAACCTGATGATTCCGGCCGACGCGAGCGGCTCGCGCGAAGAAGGCGGCGTGACGCTCTTTCAGCCGAGCGGCGAGAAGATGTTCATCTACGACGCGGCGATGAAGTACATGGCCGAAGGCACGTCGACGGTCGTCTTCGGCGGCGAGGAATACGGCACCGGGTCGAGCCGCGACTGGGCGGCCAAGGGCACGCAGCTGCTCGGCATCAAGGCGGTCGTGGCCAAGAGCTTCGAGCGCATCCATCGCTCGAACCTGGTCGGCATGGGCGTCTTGCCGCTGCAATTCAAGCCGGGCGACTCGTGGGAATCGCTGGGCATCCAGGGCGACGAGACCTTCGACGTCGACATCAACGCCGACCTGCGGCCGCAACAGGACGCGACACTCGTCATCCACTCGGCCGGCGGCAAGAGCCGCTCGGTGTCGCTGACACTGCGCATCGATACGGCGATCGAGGTCGACTACTACCGCCACGGCGGCATCCTGCCGTACGTGCTGCGGCAGCTCCTTGCGGCTTAGGGCCTGTTCACACTACGCGAGTGCTCGCGCCGGTGTGTCGCTGGCCCTAGGCAGCTCGCGGCCGTTCGGCTGGGTTCAGTCCCTGCCGGTCGAGCCGGCATCGCAGGCCGGGTCGTAGCCCTGGCCGGCATCGGTCACGACCCGGCTCTGGTTGCTGATCGAGACCTGGAACAGAACGCAGTCACCTTCCAGACCGCCGAAGCGATAGTTCCAGACTTGGAGTTGCTGCCAGCCGATCGGAAAGATCGACGCCGGCCGGCCGATGCGTGACAGCACGTCGACCGGCGACATGCCCGGCTTGATCGTCGCGAACACGTCCGGCGTCAGCACCTGCTGATTGGCGACGAGGTGACCGCCGGCATCGAAGTCGAGCATGAAGGTCTGCTTGCCGAACGACCCCATGGCGAATTCGAGCCGCGTGCCACCGCCGGGCAGCGGGTACTGGCCGGTCGGGCCGCCGTACGAATGGCGCGCCTCGTCGATCGATGTGCCGATGGGCAATGCGCCCGGCGGACGCAGCGTGCTGCAGGCGCTGGCCGCAAGCGCCAGCGACGCCAGCATGATCCATCCGAATAGCCGTCCCGCGCTGGAATTCATGATCGCTCCTCGAGGCCACGCCACCGCAGCGCCTGAGGCATTCTGGGTCCGCACATGAACCCGCGTTCGCGACGTGCTCTCTAGAATCGCGGCGATGCGCGCAGAAGCTCCAGTCGCCGGTCTCCCCGAGTTCGTCGAAGCGCTCGAAAACGGCATTCACGTCGTCGACACCGGTTTTCACCGGGCGCGCTTCGATGCCGCGTATCTCGTCGTGGAGCAAGGCCGCGCCGCGTTCGTCGATGCCGGCACGAATCATTCGGTGCCGCGCCTGCTCGCGGCGCTCGACGCGGTCGGGCTCGAACCCGACGCGGTGGATTGGGTCATCGCGACGCATGTGCATCTCGATCACGCCGGCGGCGTCGGCCTGCTCATGCGACAGCTGCCGTGCGCTCGTCTCGTCGTGCACTCGCGCGGCGCTCGCCATCTGATAGATCCGACTTGGCTCGTCCGCAGCGCGACGGCGGTCTACGGCGCCGAGGAGATCGAACGCTCCTACGGGACGATCGTCCCGGTTGCCGCGGATCGCGTGATGAAGGCCAAGGAGGGCATGGCAGTCCAACTGGCCGGCCGGCCGCTCGCTTTCATGGACACCCCCGGTCACGCGATGCACCACCACTGCATCTGGGACGCGGCGAGCCGGAGCTTTTTCACCGGCGATACCTTCGGCCTCTCGTATCGCGAGTTCGATACCGGGCGAGGGCCGTGGATCATGCCGACGACGACGCCGGTGCAGTTTCAGCCCGAAGCCTTGCGCCGCTCGATCGCCCGAATCCTTGCCTTCGCACCGAGTCACCTCAACCTGACGCACTTCGGACGAGTCGGCGACGTGCCGCGCCTGGGCGAGCTCTTTCTCGACCAGCTCGATGACATGGTCTCGTTCGCCAAGGCGCTGCCTGCCGGCAAGTCGAGGCACGAAGCCTTGAAGCAGGGCCTCGGGCTGATTCATCTGCGCAGCCTGCGAAGGCACGGCGTCACCCTGACCGGCGAGCAGATTCTCGAATTGCTGGAGCTCGACCTCGAGCTCAACGCCCAAGGCATCGGCATCTGGCTCGATCGCACCGCGCCATGAACCGGGCCGTTTTCAAGGCAAATCCCGAAGCGCACAGCGCGGAGGTCACTCGATGAGCGAGCTGCGGTTCGATTTCAGCGGCAAGGTCACCGTCATCACCGGCGCGGCGAACGGCATTGGCGCGGCCTGCGTCGAGCTTTTCGCGCAAAGCGGCGCGAAAGTCGCGCTCTGGGATATCGACGCGGATGCGGCCACCGGCCTCGCCCGATCCGTCGGCGGCGAAGAAAGCGCCCTCGCCGTCCGCTGCGACGTTTCGTCCCGGGAAGACGTCGAGGCGGCGACGCGGGCGACGATCGCCGCCTTCGGCCGCATCGACATCCTCGTCAACAACGCCGGCATCTTTCGCGCCGCCGATTTTCTCGACATCAGCGAAGCCGATTGGGACGCGGTCATCGGCGTCAACCTCAAGGGCGCCTTTCTCGTCGCCCAGGCGGTGACGCGCGAGATGGTGAAGACGGGCGGCGGAGCCGTCGTCAACATGAGCTCGGTCAACGGCGTGCTGGCGATTGCGACGATCGCCAGCTACAACGCCAGCAAGGGCGGCATCAACCAGCTGACGCGAGCGATGGCGCTGGCCCTCGCCGATCGCGGCATCCGCGTCAACGCCGTCGCACCGGGAACGATCGCCACCGCGCTGGCGAAGAACGCCGTTCTCGGCAGCGAGGAGGCGAAGGCGCGCATCATGGGGCGCACGCCCTTGCGCCGGCTCGGCGAGCCGCGGGAGGTGGCCGCAGTCTGCGCCTTCCTGGCCAGCGACGCGGCCAGCTACATGACTGGAGAAATCGTCGCCGTCGACGGCGGCCGGTTGGCCCTCAACTACACGATGCCGCCGGCAGCGTGACGAACGGAGAGATCATGAGAATCCTGCACACCATGCTTCGGGTCGGCGACCTGCAGCGCTCGATCGATTTCTATACCGGCCTCATGGGCATGACGCTGTTGCGTCGCACCGAGCGGCCCGAACAGAAATATTCGCTGGCCTTCGTCGGCTACGGCTCGAACCCCGAACAGGCCGAGATCGAGCTCACCTGGAATCACGGCGTCTCGAGCTACGAGATGGGTGACGCCTTCG
>JBDTIO010000230.1:0-4609 GCA_039936375.1 Caldimonas sp.
CGCCTTCCGAGCCTGCGACTACACCCTCGTAGCTGCGAAGAAGAAAGGCCTCGTCCTTGCGGATGGGGCCTTTCAGAGCCGACTCGACCTAGCGGCAAGTCGTCAACACGTTAAGCGAACGGCTTGCAGCAAGGGATACGTTTTTCGCGGGCAAGGTCAGCAACCTGCTCCTGCAAGCCGATTGCGAGAGGCCTGTCGGCAAGGATCGCCTTCATCTCTCATCTCCTACGCCGCTTGCTGCGGCACACTCTCGTCCATTCGCCAGCTCCGACCAGCCGGGTGCTTGCGCCGACGAAACATCGCCGCCAGCACCGGCAGCATCTTGATCGACCAGCGATGCAGCGTGGAGTGATCGACGAATACGCCGCGTTCGGTCATCATCTCTTCGATGTTCCGAAAGCTCAGCGGATTGGCCGCGTACCACCGCACGCACACCAACATCACTTTCAGCGGGTAGTGCATCCGCTGGACCACTCGGCGCAGCGCTTCGATCATCGCCGTACGATCAAACTTCATCCGCTGACCATACCTGCCGGCGCTTATCGCGACAGAACCCAACTGCTCACCATGGGTTTTTTTGCGACTCCCACGCAGAGACGATGTCGCGATGCTCAGGCACGTTATCGAGAAAGCTGCCGCGTAGACCCGGATCCGCAAACGTTGCAGCTTTCGATTGGAGCTCCGTGTAGGTGTTGTCCAGCAAGGGTCCGGCCCGCGGGTCGCCGACACGAGACAGCACCTGAAAGCACGTGAGCCGAATTAGCCGCCGGCTCTCTGTGCCATCGAAGCTGCCGCCCGCGCTGAGATGGGCGAGAAGATCATTCACGTGAAGCCGCGCCGAGGTCTCATTTCCACCTGCCAGCGCCACGCGCGCACGACCGGCAAGTGCGTCGAACTGAATCGCCTGTCCGATTTCGCGGGCCATGGTCTGCGCTCGTTCGAAGGCGTCGGCTGCGGCAGTCCTTCGGCCCAGCGCCAACTCCGCGTCGCCGATGCAGCACAACGCGACCGCTGCCCGTTCCGGGGCACGCACGGCCGTGGCGACGTCAAGCGCCGAACGGGCATGCGCCAAGGCGAGCGCGGCATCGTGTTGTCGAAGCGCAAGCTGAGAGAGGAGGCACAAGGGATGGTGTTCGGAGGTGCGATTACCGACCTCCCGGTGCAGTCGGAGGCCCTCCTGCAGATTGGGTAGCGCCTGGGCACTGTCGCCCATGAGAAGCCAGCAGTAGCCGAGGTTGCTGAGTGCAATCGCCTCACCGTATCGGTCACCCTGTTTTCGACGAAGCTGCAGATCCTGCCGAATCGCTTCGAGGTGCCCAACCCGGTCATCCAAAACGTCGCAGACTACGGCCAACGTATTGAGAAAGATCGCCTCGATCCTCTCCAGCCCATTTTCCCTCGCTGCCGCTAGCCCATTTAGCGTCAGCGTCTTTGCAGTCGCGGCATCGCCGAGGTGGCACAGGGCCGAGGCTAGCAGACTTCGCCCGTGAAGCGACTGCGTCGGGTCGCCCCTTGCGTCGGCCAAGTCGATCGCAAGTCGCGCAGCGCTCATCATGGCCGGGTAGTCGGCGACGCGCAGGAAGTAGTCAGTGCGACGCAATATGACGTGGACTCGCTTGGCGTCGTCTTTCAACACACTGGCGATTTCCTCAAGCGCGTCGATCTGGGCCAACTGCGCGGGCCGCCGCCCCTGCGAGTTCAACACGCCATGGCGCAGGTCGATCAGTCGCCAGCGGAGCAGCAACGCTTCTTCGACATCCATCAGATCGTCGAAGAGCTCCAGCGCGCTGGTTACTGCATCGAGCGCAGCCTGATGCGCGAACCGGTCCGCTGCGTCCTCGGCGGCGCGGGTGAAGAAATCGCGGGCGTTGGCGAGATCGCCCGCTTCGCGGTAATGCTTTGCCGTCGCACCGAGCAAATCTCCGGCGCGCGAAGTCGTGCCGCTTGTAAGCCAAGCGGCGACCTGAGCGTGGAGTCCTCGCCGTATAGGCTTAAGCACCGTCTCATAGATGACCTGGTGCAGGATCTGATGACTGAAGGCATATTCGCGGACCCCTTCCAGGCTCGCATCCTCGTGCGAGACGAGCAGCTCACGGCGCAGCAAAGACGGCAGAATTTCGAGGGAACCTGCATCGATCGCCGCAAGGGCGCGATCCCAGAAAACCGGCCCGATCACGCTGGCCTGTTGCAGGACTCGTTTCTCTTCGGCCGGCAGAGCATCCAAACGGGCTTGAATGACGCCTGCCAGGGTCGGTGGCACTCGGGCGGCCAGCAGCTTGTCTGGTCGCACGCTCCAGTGCGAGGGGCTGGTCTCGATCGCACCCTCGTCGAGGAGCATCCTCACCAGTTCTTCCATATAGAACGGATTGCCTTCGGCTCTGCCAGTGATCAGCTCGCGCAGCGCCCCAGGAATCTCCGGGAGCTTCTTGAGCAGCTCGTTCGCGAGGTCACGGCTATGGTTTTCGCCCAACGCCGTCAGTTCGACGCGCGTGTGCGGGAGCGCGGCACCGCTCCAATCGAGTCGCCGCTCGAAGAGCGTCGGACGCGCCAGGCAAAGGCAGAGCATGGGCACGTCGCAATTGATCTCGGCGAGGTAGCTCAGGAAGTCGAGCGACCCGTCGTCGGCCCAGTGCACGTCCTCGAGTTGCAGCATGATGGGGATGCCCTCGCGCTGGGCGAGGCGCCGGAACATCAGCGCCGCGGAATGAAAACCGCGATTGCGAATCTGCCGGCCATCGCTGCCGATCGCTTTGACGTGCGGGCTGTCGCTGAAGTCCAGCCCGATCAACTGCCCGAGCAGATGAGCATGGGCGAGCGCCGCGTCCTCCCCCTCGTCGGCCCGAAACAGCGGGACGAGGCACTCCTCGAGCTTTGTCCTGGCAGCTTGCATGCTGTCGTCATCGGCAATCTGCAGTCTCCAGGCCAGCACGTCGCGTAGCAGTCCATAGGGGCGGGCCTGGGTCTGCGGATCGGCGCGTCCTCGAAAGAGAAGGAAGCTCTCCGATCGCGTTTCCGACCAGCTGGCGAATTCCTGGAGCAACCGGCTCTTGCCAAGGCCGGCCTCGGCGACCACGAAAACGGCCTGCCATTCGCGGCGCTCGCACAGTTGCACGAATGCGCTCTGCAGCCGTTCCAACTCCGCATCGCGTCCGACCATGCGCGTCGGCACGCCTTCGATGCCACGAATTGCCGTACGAAATGCCCGCGGCTTTGCCCGGCGGATCAGATAGGTCACGATGGGTCGGTCCACGCCCTTCACCTCGATCGCGGGCTGCACCTCGGAGTCGAAGACGCCGCGTACTCGCGAATAGGTGTCGTGGCTGATCCGCAGCCCGCCGCTGGGGGCGGTCTGCTCCATTCGCGCTGCGATGTAGACGGCGAGGCCGCTCAGGCTGTTGTCCTGCTCGACGCCGCCGCCTCGCACGACGGCGCCAGTGTGGATGCCTACCCTGGCGTTGAAACCTTCTCTGCCGTGCTCACGGCGGACGTCGTCTCCGCGGCGCGCCGCCTCTTGCAGCAGCTCCAGGCCGCAGTGCACCGCCCGCTCGGCATCATCCTCGCGCGCGCCGTCGGCGCCAAAGGCTGCCTTCACGTTGTCGCCAGCGTAACCCAGCACCTCGCCGCCATGGCGCTTGACGATGCTCGTGAACGCCGCCAGCGCCCCGTCCAGTACTGACTGCACGTCCTCGGGCTCGAGATGCTGGATGAGCTGCGTGGACCCGACGATGTCCAGGAACAGCACGCTCACTTGGCCCAGCCGACGGCCAGACTCGGCAGGCAAAGCCTCAGAGTTCAGCGCCGCGAGGCGCTCACGCAACGGGGCGAGCGACGCGTCGACCAGGGCATCGCCCAACACCGCGCGCTTCGCCTGCAGTTCCGCGATTGCATCCTGCAAGGTCTTGCGGGGGGGATCCTTATATCCGGACATCAAGTCATTAAATGAGCCGAATTTGACTAGATTGCCACGCGGCGACGGCCTGTGTCAACCAAGCGCAATGGGCCAGGACGGTTCTGTCGCAATAGGCGCGGGCTGGTAGTGTCAGCCGATGAAGTTTGATCGTACGAAGATGATCGAAGGACTGCGCGGAGTGGTTCAGCGTCTGCACTACCCGCTGGAAGTGATGTTGGTGTGCGTGCGTTGGTACGCTGCGTACCCGCTAAGTTTGCGCAACATCGAGGAGATGATGACGGAGCGGCGTCTTCGATCACTCCACGCTGCATCGCTGGTCCATGAAGATGTTGCCGGCGCTGGCAGCCGCGTTTCGCCGGCGCAAGCGCCCGGTGGGTCGAAGCTGGCAAATGGACGAGACCTACGTGAAGATCGGCGGCCAGTGGAAGTATCTGGGCTCTGGTGCAATTTGCCTGACTCTCTATCCTACGGCGCTCCCATGAGCGAAAGGCAGTGCGATGGTCAGCTTCTTGAGTTTGGACGAACTGTTCGAGGGCCGCCACTTTGATCGCGAGATCATCGTCTTGTGTGTAAGGTGGTACCTACGCTTCAAGCTGAGCCTGCGCGACCTGGTGGAGATGATGGCCGAGCGAGGCCTGTCGCTGTCGCACACGACCATCATGCGCTGGGTGCAGCGCTATGCGCCGGAGTTCGTCAAAC
>JBDTIO010000231.1:0-6505 GCA_039936375.1 Caldimonas sp.
GCCGTACGTTCCGGCCACCGAGAACGGCAGGCGCTCGAGGATCGCCTCGAGATCGCGCTCGTCGGCCAGCGGGCGGCCGCGTGCGGCGCGCAGCGTGGCCAGCAGCTTCTCGCGCACGCCGGCGGCGGTGAGGGCGACCGGCAGCGATCCGCGCGTTCCCCAGAACCGCACCCGCATCATGCGGCCGGCGTCGAGTCCGGGCTCCGGGCGGCAGCGGGCGTTGCGGGGGCGTCGAGCGCCAGCGCGTCGTCGACCGTCGCGGTCACGGTGAGGATGCGGTCGAAGCGGCTGATCGCGAAGATCTCTGCGACGACGCCGCGCAGCGAGGCGACCCGCAGATGCGCCTGATGCTCGCGCATCTGCTTGGCGGCGACCATGAGGACGCGCAGGCCGACGCTGCTGATGTAGTCGATCTCGGAGAAGTCGAGCACGAGCGAGCCGTGGCGGGCGGCGGCCTCGTTCACCAGCGGCATCAGCGCGGTCTCGAACGGCTTGGCGCTGAGGTGGTCGATGCGGCCGGCCGGGCGGGCGATGACGGTGTCGGCGACCTGGCGCGTGGCGATCTGCACGATGCATCCGTCCTTCGAGGCTGTCGACCCGCGATCGGGGCAGTCCGAAGTCAGTATAGGACGGGTGGCGCGCCGTTCAGCCTCGCTCGAGGCGCTCGCTCTGCATGAAGAGCAGCACCGTCGAGGCACGCGCCAGATCGACGCGTGAAGGCTCGTGCTCCTACCGGCACGGGCGACTGCTCGAAACAGCCTGTGGCGAGTTGATCCGGATACCGATGCGGCTGCGGTCGCGGCTGCAGTTGATAGGTTGACCGACCGTCGCAGGCAGTTCTGACGCCGGCACCGGTGATGCCGGCGCGCGCGATGAAAGCGCTCATGCTCTCGATGTCGACAAGGCCATCCGGCTGGGCACACGGATCGTGAAGACACAGCCGGTTCCCGGAATATCCCGAACGCTCAGCGTGCCGCCGTCGGCTTCGATGTTTTGGCGCGGGATGGAAAGGCCGAGGCCCAGCCCGGATTTATCGCTGCTGCGTTGCGTGAAGGGAGTCACGGCGAGCCTGCCGAACGCATAGGCTTTCAATGTGACGGCACTGTTCGCGCGAGTGAACTTGAAGGCGTCTGCAGCAGATTGCCCAATGCGGCCAGCAGGAGCTCTCGGTTGGCGCAAACGGTCAGCGCCGGCTCCACGGGCGTCACCTCAAAGGCAATTCCGGCGTCGCGGGCCTGCACCTACCAGGCGTCGTGGACGTCATCAATGAAGGACGCCACGGAGAATGTTTCACGCTGATCCACAGCGCCGTGCCGCACTTCGGCGAGGGCTTGGGAGATGAGATTTCCCATGGCGGCGTGGCTTCGCCTCAGAACGGCGCCGGTGGCGCCGCTGACCGGCATGCCCGAGACTTCGAGCGCCCGCAGTGAGATCGTCGCCGTCCCCAGTGCGTTTCGAAGCCGTGGGCTAAAAAGCCCTCGCGCTGGTTGTCCTCGGCGCCTTGTTCTCTGGCCGGGTTCGATTCGCGCTGAAAGCCGAACTCGGTGACGGCGTCGGCAATGGCGTTGTCGAGACAACGGTTCAGGGTCCGGAACTCGGTGACGGCAAACGGCGCATCCCGCTCGAACGCCAAGTCGGTGATGGCTTGGCACAGGTCGCCGTAGTCATGGACCACCTGATCGACGGAATAGCCGAGGTCGAGGAGGTCTTTGTCGTGGGCGGTCGCGGTCACCCCATCTCGGACAACGCCAGCGAGTCGCCGCCGGCGGGTCCTGAGATCCGCAGGCTTTCTGCGGGGTGGTCGGCCTGTTCTGCCTCGAGGGTTCTGGTCAGCTGGTCGAGAAACAGAGGAATGCCGTTTGCAGCTGCTGAGGGGTGGCCGAGCGCTTCGGCGGCTCCGCCACCTTTTGTTTGCAACGGGCGATGAGCTCGTCGCGGTTGTTTAAAAAGGGAGTTGCGCATATAGGTGCATGGCCTTGTACACCTGCTCAAGGAGGCCGTCTGTTCGCTGCCGCCTGGAAGCACCCTTGTTACCGCCGCGCCGCTCCAGGGTCTTCGCTGCTGGCGGAGCAGTTCTGCTTAGGTGCGCAGAACTCGGCTTCAGTGACCATGGACAGCTGTCGCAGGTCGTTGGAAACGGAATTCATCGAGAACAACCGCCTAGCGCTAGGAAACCATACTCGCGGGCACCTATCGCGTGTGGCTACGGGTGGCAGATTCGTGTTGGATTTTGAGCCAATGGTCAGCTGTCAGCCAGACCTGACCGCCTGCTCCATCCTGGTATCCGGAACAAGCCAGACGAGCGCCGCGCCGGCGTAGAGCGCCGTCCCCAGCGTCGGCGAAACGAGCCAGGTCAAGCCGATGCCCAACACGTACAACCAGGGCGTTGCTTTGCCCTTCAGGTCACTCCCCACCGCCCGTTGCAGCGCGCCGTCTGATCCCTGAATCGCGATCAAGCGCCACTGCAGGCCGAGGAACGCAATCGCGCAGAACAGCAGATTGAGGCCGTAAAGGGTCGCGGGCCAGCGCTGGAAATGGTTTTCGCCCATCCACCCTGTCGTGAAGGGCAGCAGCGAGAGTCAGAACAGCAGGTGCAGGTTGGCCCAAAGCACCGTGCCGTCCACCGTGTGCACCAGCTTGAATATATGGTGGTGGTTGTTCCAGTAGATGCCGACGTAGAGAAAGCTCAGCACGTAGGTCAGGAAGACCGGAAACAAGGGAGCGAGCACGTCGAGCCCGATGCCGTGCGGCACCTTGAGCTCCAGCACCATGATCGTGATGATGACCGCGATGACACCGTCGCTAAATGCTTCCAGGCGGCTCTTGTCCAGGGTTTAGCTCCAGGAACTCCGGTGCCTTCGGTCGAAGTGCGCTGGCGATCGGAAGGCTTAGGTCAGCAGCGGAAACGCGACTGCGCCGGCCTCGGAGGCCCAGTTCTTGACCAATTCGGCGACGATGGCATTGGTACTTGTCAGGCGCACACCGCCCGCTTCCATGCGCCGATAGGACATCTCTTCGGCAATCTGGCTGGTCGAGCCGCAGGCGTCGCAGACAACTTGCACATCGAAGCCCTCGGCCACGGCGCTGATCGCCGGGGCGACCATGCAGACGTCGGTCGTCACCCCGGCCATCACGAGATTCTTCTTGCCGGTCTTGCGGCACGCTTCTGCGAAAGCCGGATCGTCCCAGGCGTTGACGACGCCCTGGCGCTTGACGCGGGACGCGTAGGCTTCGGGAAGGGCCTGCTGCAACTCGGGCATCAGCGGACCTTGCACGTTGACGTTGCTCTCCATGCTGGAGGTCAGCACCGTGGGCATCTTGGTGCCGGCGGCGAATTTGGCCAGGATGATCACGTTTTTCTTGAGCAGCGCCAGCGGCGTGGAGCAGGCCCAGGTGTTGGTGCCGACCTGATGGTCGATCAGGATCATCGCGGTGTCGTCGAGATTAAACTTTTTCATGGAAGTCTCGTTGGGTGTCAGAGGTGGTCAGCTCAAAGCGACGCTCAGGACTGTCTTGCCTCGCAACGTGCCGGCCTCTGCTGCAGCGTGGACCGCGGCTACGTCGGCCAGCGGGCGCACCGAATCGACCGCCAGCGGCCGAAGCCGGCCGGCGTCGATCGCCGCCGCAATCTGCGCGAGCACAGTGCCGCGCGGCTGGGTGAAGATGAACTTGCCCGTCGCGCCCGCTGTCTTGGCGAGCGCCTCGTCGGGCGGATTGGCAATCGAGAGGAGGAGCCCGCCTTTGGGCAGGAGCGCCCAGGAGCGGGTCTGGGTATCGCCGCCTACCAGGTCGAAGACGATGTCGACGCTGCCGACGTCCTCGAATCGTTGCTTTTGGTAGTCGATGGCCTCGTTGGCGCCGAGCGCGAGGACGGAGTCGATGTCGGCCCCGGAGACAGTGGCGACTACGCTGGCGCCGGCCTGCCCGGCGAGCTGGACGAGCCAGTGCCCCACGGAGCCGCCGGCGCCGTGGATCAGCGCGCGACGGCCGGCGACGGGTCCAGCCGCCTCCAGCAATGACCAGGCGGCTTGACCCGTCATGGGCACTGCGGCCGCCTGCGGAAACGACAGCGAGGCCGGTTTGCGCGCCATCTGGCTGGCGTCGACGCTCACGTATTCGGCGTGCGTCCCGTCGCGAGAGAACTCGGTGTAGCCATACACCTCGTCTCCGACAGTGAAGCTGGTCACCTCGGCGCCAACCTGCTCCACGACCCCGGCGCATTCCCATCCGAGCGTCACCGGCAGCGGTCGGCGCAGGGCGCCGCCCATCGCACCGCTCCTGATCTTCCACTCTATCGGGTTGACGCCGCTGGCGACGACCCGGACGAGAAGGTCCGCCGGTCGGGGATGCGGCTTGGAGACCTCCTTGACCGACAGGTTTGAGGCTTGACCAAAGGACTCGAGACGTGCGGCTTTCATTGGACGGAGCGTATTGCGTTCCGCTTCGGCTGCCTATAGTCGCGCCATGCAACTGCCCGTTTCGAATATCGCAACGAGCGGCGTGCTTCTTGCAGACCTGCGGCTGTTCTTCCTGGTCGTCGAGTCAGAAGGGCTGGCGCTGGCGGCGCGGTCGCTGGGGCTCTCGAAGACGTCTGTCACCCGCCAGTTGCAGCGCCTGGAAGCTGCCCTCGGACAGCGCTTGCTCAACCGCGGCAGCGGGCGGTTTGCGCTCACCGAGGAGGGCCGCGACCTTCTTCTCAAGATTCGCGCCCCGTTGAGTGCGATTGACGAGGCCCTGGCCGCTCTGGCCGGCCATGAAGGAGCGCTCGAAGGTCGGCTGCGTATCGCCGCTCCCTACACCTTCGGTCGAAGTGTGATCGCGCCCGCTCTGCCTGCCTTCATGGCCGAGCACCCCGGTATCAGCGTGTCGCTGGAGCTTTCGAGCCGCAAGGTCGATCTGCTGGCCGATGAAGCGGACATTGCGATTCGGGTGGGCGCGCCGGGAGGAGAGAGCCTCGTGACCCGACGCCTGGCGCGCGATCAGGTCATTCTTTGCGCGACGCCGAGCTATCTCGAGGCCTGTGTGCCCGTCACAACGCCAGCCGACCTGTCATCGCATCGCTTGCTCGATTTCCGGCCGGAGTCGACGAGCTTCGAGATTTTCGATTCGGGTGGTCGGCCCCAGCGCATTTCGTCGGCTCGCGTCGCGCTTCGGTCGAACGAACCCGAGGTCCTCGTCGCGGCGGTGCGCGAAGGTGCGGGCATTGCCTTGGTGCCGGACCGGTTCGTCAGGGAGGACCTGATCGCAGGAACTCTTCTCATCGTGCTGCCGGGCTGCGGTTTGCCGGCACGCGACATCTGCGCGCTCTATGCCCCGGGTCGGCGGCAGTCCCGAAAGATCCGCGCCTTTCTGGATCATTTAGTCGGGACACTTCGCTAAGAGCTGTGAGATTCAACGGCGAGTTAAACATCCTCCTCCTACCGAGCTAGAGACCGACCGCGTCAGGAGCGGGCGGTGGGCAAATTCATCGGCGGTGGAGCAGCGGGCAGAATTCATAGCTCAAGAAGGGGCGCGGCCTACCGCTCCCCTTCGGGTGCTGGCCTTATCCCCGCAGACGGCCCAGCGGACGCTCGGCCGAGTCGTTCTGGTTGCTCGATTTGCAAGGGTTGATGACGCTATTCGCGCTTGTCGATATGGCGCGGTCAACGGATTTTCTCGAGAGTGCGCCCAAAAAAGTCGACTGCCCAGGCGCCGACACGTCGGTGGATGGCATCCCGGTCGACGCCGTCGGCGTCGCCGCAGAGGTCCTTCACGTAGGTTTTGCCGCGGCTGTTGCAGACCGGCATGAACGTGTAGTGACCCACCGACGGCAGTACCTCGAGTGACACCGTCGGAATCGCTGCGGCAATCGGCGCAACGCTCGCTGAGGGAATAGCCTGGATGTCGGCAGAGCCGACCACGAGTTCGACCGGCACGGTGATGGCTGCGAGGCTGCTACTGGTCATCACCTGACCGAAGACCGGCGCCAGCACGAACGCAGACCTGATTCGGTGGTCGGTGTATGCGTCCTCCATGTGGGACATGGCTTCTTTGACGCGCGGGTTGTCGGACAGCATTTTCTTGACATCCGCCTCGCTGAACTTGTCGCTGATTTCGGGCGGCAACTTGCACGCGTTTGCCGATTCACGCGCTGCGCACAAGGCGACCATCTGGGCGGTACTGAGCCGTGCTCCGACGCTGGCCAAGGCCGGTAGCCGCCCAGCGAAAAGCCGGCCACGCCGATCCGGTCGGCATCGATGCGCGGGCCAAAAACCGAGGGTCGCTAAGCAGCTTGTCGATGAACACCGACAGATCTCGGGGCCTGTCCCACCAGATCAGGGTTCCCTCGAGACGTTTTTCGTCCTCGGCGGCGGTGTTTCCGTGGTGATTGACCGCTGCCACGATGTAGCCGTTGCCGGCCAGGGTCTCGCCGAGCCAGGCGATAGCCGCAGCGCTGCCGCCGGTGCCTTGGGAGACAACGATCAAGGGGAGCTTGGCAGGCTCGGCCGTCATCGGTGCGTCGACC
>JBDTIO010000232.1:0-3492 GCA_039936375.1 Caldimonas sp.
GGCGGCGCTGGTCACGGCCTGGGGCTTCGTCAATGCGCGGCGCACCGCGGCGGTCGTCCGCATCGACGTGCCGGTCGCCGATCTGTCGCCGGCGCTGCACGGCTTTTCGATCGCCCAGATCAGCGACATCCACGTCGGCCCGACGATCCGGCGGCCGTATCTCGAGGCGATCGTCGATGCCGTCAACCGGCTCGATGCCGACATGGTGGCGATCACCGGCGATCTCGTCGACGGCAGCGTCGCCGATCTGGCCGAGCATGTCGCGCCGCTGGCCCGCCTGCAATCGCGCGAGGGCAGTTTCTTCGTCACCGGCAACCACGAGTACTACTCCGGCGCCGCCGCCTGGATTCTGGAGCTTCGCCGACTCGGTCTCACCGTTCTGATGAACGAACACGTCGTGCTGCGTCGAAGCGATGCCTCGCTCGTCGTCGCCGGCGTCACCGACTACAGCGCCGGCCACTTCGACCGGGCCCAGCAAAGCGATCCGAAAGCCGCTCTCGCCGGCAGCCCACCCGCCGCAGCATTGCGCTTGCTGCTGGCGCACCAGCCGCGCAGTGCCGAAGCCGCCGAAGCCGCCGGATTCGACCTGCAGCTTTCCGGCCACACCCACGGCGGCCAGTTCTTGCCGTGGAATCTGTTCGTCCGGCTGCAGCAGCCGTTCACGGCGGGCCTGGGGCGCTGGCGCCGCATGTGGGTCTACACCAGTCGGGGCACCGGCTACTGGGGCCCTCCGAAGCGCTTCGGCGCGCCTTCCGAGATCACGCTGCTGCGTCTCGTGCCGGCAAGAAGCGCGGCGCCAGCACGCGGCCTGCGGGCCCGCGAACCGGCCGCGGCGCCGACGCCGGCCTGAACCGTTTCGCCCCCTCTACAATCCGCAGGTTTTGCCGGCGCCGCCTGGCGCTCGAGAGGATCAAGCCCCGTGTTCATCACCGAAGCTCACGCCCAGGCCGCACCGGTCGCGGGTTCCGAATCGATGTTCAGCAATCTCGGCAGCATGCTGCCGCTGGTGCTGATGTTCGTCGTTCTCTACTTCGTGATGATCCGGCCGCAAATGAAGCGGCAAAAGGAAGCGAAGGCGATGGTCGAGGCGCTGGCCAAGGGCGACGAAGTCGTGACCTCGGGCGGCATGCTCGGCAAGATCTCGAAGATCGGCGAGTCGTTCCTGAGCGTCGAGGTCGCCAACGGCGTCGAGATCCAGGTGCAACGCTCGGCTGTGGTGCAAGTCATGCCCAAGGGCACGGTCAAGTAGTCAACTGCCAAGAACGCGGAGCGTCGATTGAACCGCTATCCGGTCTGGAAATACGCGATCCTCGTCGTCGCGCTGGTCGTCGGCATCTTCTACACCCTGCCGAACTTCTTCGGCGAGGCTCCGGCCGTGCAGATATCGAGCGGCAAGGCGACGCTCAAGGTCGATTCGTCGCTGGCCCCGAGCGTCGAGCAGATCCTCGACAAGGCCGGGCTGAAGCCCGATTTCGTCGAGTACGACGGCCATTCCGTGAAGGCGCGCTTTGCCGACCTCGATTCGCAACGCAAGGCCCAGGAGGCGCTGGTCGCGGCCCTCAATCCCGACCCGGCCGACGCGAGCTACATCGTCGCCCTGAATCTTCTCTCGCGCTCGCCGCGCTGGCTGACGGCGATCCACGCCCTGCCCATGTACCTCGGCCTGGACCTGCGCGGCGGCGTCCACTTCCTGATGCAGGTCGACATGAAGGCGGCGCTGACGAAAAAGGCCGATTCGCTGACTGGCGACATCCGCACCCTGCTGCGCGACAAGGACATTCGCCATTCGGGCATCGTCCGCGACGGCGATGACGTCTCGATCCGCTTTCGCGATGCCGCCACACGAACGACGGCGCGCACGCTGCTGCAGGACCAGTTGCCCGATCTGCAGTGGCAGGAAGAGGCCGAGGGCAGCGACTTCAAGCTCACCGGCGTGCTCAAGCCCGATGCCGCCAAGCGCATCCAGGCGGCGGCGATCACGCAGAACATCACGACCTTGCACAACCGTGTCAACGAGCTCGGCGTGGCCGAGCCGGTGATCCAGCAGCAGGGCGCCGACCGCGTCGTCGTCGAGTTGCCTGGCGTCCAGGACACGGCCAAGGCCAAGGACATCATCGGCCGGACGGCCACGCTCGAGATGCGCATGGCCGACGACAGCGTCGAAGGGCGCGCCGCCGAGGTCGGTACGGGGCCGGTGCCGTTCGGCGACGAGCGCTACGTCGAGCGGCGCGGCTCGCCGATCGTCGTCAAGCGCCAGGTCATCATCACCGGCGAAAACCTGACCGACGCGCAACCCGGCTTCGACGAGAACCACCAGCCGTCCGTCAACCTGACGGTCGACGCCAAGGGCGCGCGGATCATGCGCGACGTCTCGCGCGACAACATCGGCAAGCGCATGGCGATCCTGCTCTTCGAGAAGGGCAAGGGCGAGGTCGTGACGGCGCCGGTCATTCGCGGCGAGCTCGGCAACCGCTTCCAGATCACCGGCAGCATGACCACGGCCGAAGCCAACGACACGTCGCTGCTGCTGCGCGCCGGCTCGCTGGCTGCGCCGATGGAGATCATCGAGGAGCGCACGATCGGCCCGAGCCTGGGCGCCGAGAACATCGCCAAGGGCTTTCACAGCGTCATGTACGGCTTTGCCGCGATCGCCGTCTTCATGTGTGCCTACTACCTGCTGTTCGGCGTGATCTCGACGCTGGCGCTGGCTTTCAACCTGCTTCTTCTCATCGCCGTGCTGTCGATGCTGCAGGCGACGCTGACCCTGCCGGGCATCGCCGCCGTCGCGCTCGCCCTCGGCATGGCGATCGACGCCAACGTGCTCATCAACGAGCGAGTGCGCGAAGAGTTGCGCGGCGGTGCTTCGCCGCAGGCGGCGATCAACACCGGCTACGAGCGTGCCTTCGCGACGATTCTCGATTCGAACGTGACGACCCTGATCGCCGGCCTGGCCCTGCTCACTTTCGGCTCGGGGCCGATCCGCGGCTTCGCGATCGTCCACTGCCTGGGCATCATGACTTCGATGTTCTCGGCGGTGTTGTTCTCGCGCGGCCTGGTCAACCTCTGGTATGGCCGGCAAAAGCGCCTGAAGAGCATCTCGATCGGCCAGGTCTGGAAGCCCGGCGCCGGCGTTCCGGCAAAGACCTGAAGCGGCAACGCTCAGACAACGAGAGAAGCATTCGATGGAGTTCTTCCGTATCCGGCGCGACATCCCGTTCATGCGGCATGCGCTGGTCTTCAACGTCATCTCGCTGGTGACCTTCCTCGCCGCCGTCTTCTTCCTGACGACGCGCGGCCTGCACTACTCCATCGAGTTCACCGGCGGCAACGTCATCGAGGCAGCCTACGCTGATTCGGCCGACATTCCCAAGGTGCGCGCGGCCGTCGAAGGTCTCGGCCTTGGCGACGTCCTGGTGCAGAACTTCGGCAGCTCGCGCGACGTCATGATCCGGGTGCCGTTGCGCGCCGATCTGAAGCAGGGCGACCTGACCA
>JBDTIO010000233.1:0-10573 GCA_039936375.1 Caldimonas sp.
AGATGGCCGACGAGGCGAAGCAGAAGCAGCTCTGGGAAGTGCGCAAGGCCGGCCTCAACATCATGATGAGCCTGAAGGGCGACGGCAAGCCGGTGAGCTTCATCGAGGACTGCGCCGTGCCGCTCGAGCACCTCGCCGAGTACACCGACGCGCTTACGGACGTCTTCGGCCGCCATGGCACGCGCGGCACCTGGTACGCACACGCCTCGGTCGGCACGCTGCACGTGCGGCCGATCCTCGACATGCGCGCCGGCGGCGCCGCGAAGATGCGCGCCATCGCCGACGAAGCGAGCGCGCTGGTGCGCAAGTTCAAGGGCGCCTACAGCGGCGAGCACGGCGATGGCTTGTGCCGCGGCGAGTGGATCGCCTGGCAGTTCGGGCCGGCGATCGACGAGGCGTTTCGCGCGATCAAGAACCATCTCGATCCGATCGACCTGCTCTGCCCGAAGCGCATCGTCGATCCGCCGAAGATGGACGACGCTAGTCTGTTCCGCTATCCATCCGGCTACCGGACGATTGCACTGAAGCCGGTCTTCGACTGGTCCGCCTGGAACGTGCAGAACGATCCGCTCACGGAGCAGATCACGGCACCGGGCAGCGGCGGCGACCCGTCGGGCGGCTTCGCCAAAGCCGTCGAGATGTGCAACAACAACGGACATTGCCGCAAGTTCGATGCCGGCACGATGTGCCCGAGCTTTCGCGTCACGCGCGACGAGCAGCACCTGACGCGCGGCCGTGCCAATACGCTGCGCCTGGCGCTCTCGGGACAGCTCGAGGGCATCGACCTCGCTTCGCCGCTGGCGAGCGATGCGGTGCAGGCCGCGCTCGACCTCTGCGTCGGCTGCAAGGGCTGCAAGCGCGATTGCCCGACCGGCGTCGACATGGCGCGAATGAAGATCGAGGCCACGGCGCAGCGCAAGGCGCGCCACGGCCACAGCGCGAGAGACCGGCTGGTCGCGGCGCTGCCCGATTTCGCCGCGGCCGCCAGCCGCCTGCCTTGGCTCGCCAACCTGCGCAATCGCTCGCCGCTGCTGGCACGACTGGGCGAGCGCTGGCTCGGCTTCTCGTCTCGCCGCGCGTTGCCGCACTGGCGGCGCGACACGTTCTGGCGCGTCGCCGGCTCGCTCGGCCTCGCCGATCGCGCGACGACGCTCGCCGCGGGGAAAGCCGCCGTCCTCTTCGTCGACACGTTCAACGGCACGTTCGAGACCGAGAACGCGGTGGCCGCGGTGCGGCTGCTGAAGGCGGCCGGCTACGCCGTTCACGTCGCCGAGCGGCCGGGCGGCGGCGCCGTCTGCTGCGGCCGCACCTATCTCGCGGCCGGCATGCCGGAGCGCGCCAAGGCGAAATCGCGCGAGCTGCTCGATGCGTTGCTGCCTTTCGCCGAACGCGGCATCGGCATTGTCGGCCTCGAGCCGTCGTGCCTGTTCACGCTGCGCGACGAGATCCTCGTGATGGGCCTCGGCGATGCGGCCGAACGCGTCTCGAAGCAGGCGCTGCTGCTCGAGGAGTTCATCGTTCGCGAAACCCGCGCCAGGCGAATGGTGCTGCACCTCAAGCCTGCCAGCCGCGACATCGTCGTCCACGGCCACTGCCACCAGAAGGCGTTCGGTGCGATGCCGGCGGTACTAGAAGCGCTGAAGCTGATTCCCGGCGCGCGACCCTCTCTCATCGAGAGCTCGTGCTGCGGCATGGCCGGCAGCTTCGGTTACGAGGCCGAGCACCACGACGTCTCGATGCAGATGGCCGAGCTGAGCCTGTTACCGGCGCTACGTGCGGCGCCCGACGCCCTGATCGTCGCCGACGGCACCAGCTGCCGGCAGCAGATCGCCGATGGCACTTCGCGCCAGGCCCTGCACGTGGCGCGGGTCTTGGCCGACCACCTGGCCTGAGCTTGGTGCAAGCCCGCGTTCCCAAGGGATAGACCCGAGGGTAATGTCCCGTAGTGCGGCGGCGGAACGCCGTGCCCGTGGCGAAAGTTTTCTAGAGTCGCGCTGGCCCCGCGCGACGCGCCCGCACCTCTCCGCGAGACCCTGAGTGCAAACGACTTTCCCCCATCTCCTGCTCTATCACGCGGCCAAGCGTCCGCGAGCTCCTGCCCTGCGCGAGAAGGAATTCGGCATCTGGCAGACGCTCGATTGGGGCGACCTCGCCGTGCTGGTTCGCGCCATCGCCTGCGGTCTGGCCGAGGCCGGCCTGACGCGCGGCCAGCACCTGGTGGTGGTGGGAGAGAACCGGCCCCGCCTCTACGCGGCGATGCTGGCGGCGCAGTCGCTCGGCGCCATCCCGGTGCCGCTCTACCAGGACGCGGTCGCCGCCGAATTCGTCTTCCCGATCGAGAACGCCGAGGTCTCGTTCGCGATCGTCGAAGACCAGGAACAGGTCGACAAGATGCTCGAGGTCCGCGAGCGCTGCCCGGCGCTCGGCCGGATCTGGTTCGACGACCCGCGCGGCCTGCGCCACTACGAGGTCGCCGGCCTCGCCGCGCTCGATGCATTGATCGAATCCGGCAGGGCCTACGACACCGCCCATCCCGGCTTCTTCGATGCCGAGATCGCACGGGTCAGCCCGTCGGACGTGGCGGCGATGTTCTTCACCTCGGGTACCACCGGCAACGCCAAAGGAGTCGTGCACACCCACGCGACGCTGATCGACCGCGCCGGCGCCGGCGCCCGCTTCGACAAGCTGACCGCCGACGACGAAGTGCTGGCCTACCTGCCACCGGCCTGGATCGGCCAGAACATCTTTTCCTACGCGCAGTGGCTGATCTGCGGCTACGTCGTCAATTGCCCCGAATCGGCGAGCACGGTGATGATCGACCTGAAGGAGATCGGGCCAACCTACTACTTCGCGCCGCCGCGCATCTTCGAGGGCCTGCTCACCAGCGTCATGATCCGCATGGAAGACGCCGGCCGCATCAAGCGCTTCCTGTTCGACCGGGCGATGGCCCTGGCGCGGCGCGTCGGCCCGGCGCTGATGGACGGCAAACCGGTTGGCGTGCTCGATCGCCTTCGCTACGCGATCGGCAACCTGCTCGTCTACGCGCCGCTGCGCAACACGCTGGGCTTTTCGCGGGTGCGCGTCGCCTACACCGCGGGCGAGGCGATCGGCCCCGACCTGTTCTCGTTCTACCGCTCGATCGGCATCAACCTGAAGCAGCTCTATGGCTCCACCGAGACGGCCGTCTTCGTCTGCTTGCAGCCTGATCACGAAGCGCGTGCCGATACCGTCGGCATTCCGATCGAAGGCGTCGAGATCAAGGTGCTCGACAGCGGCGAGATCCTGGTGCGATCGGCCGGCCTCTTGAAGGAGTACTACAAGAACCCCGAAGCGACCGCCGAAGTGCTGACCGCCGACGGCTGGTACCGCACCGGCGACGCCGGCTTCGTCGACGCCTCGGGTCACGTCAAGATCATCGACCGCGCCAAGGACGTCGGCCGCATCTTCGGCGGCGCCAACGACGGTGCGATGTTCGCGCCGAAGTACGTCGAGAACAAACTGAAGTTCTTCCCCTACATCAAGGAGGCGGTGGCCTTCGGCGACAAGCGCGAGAAGGTCTGCGCCTTCATCAACATCGATCTCGAGGCGGTCGGCAACTGGGCCGAGAAGCGCGGCCTGCCCTACGGCGGCTACGCCGAGCTGTCGCAGAAGGCCGAAGTGCGCGAGCTGATCCGGGACTGCGTCGGCAAGGTCAACGCCGATCTCGCCGCCGACGACAAGCTGGCCGGCAGCCAGATCAGCCGCTTCCTGATCCTGCACAAGGAGCTCGACGCCGACGACGGCGAACTCACCCGCACGCGAAAGGTCCGGCGCGGCCACATCGCCGAGCGCTACCGAGTGCTCGTCGATGCGCTCTACGACGGCAAGACCGAGCAGTTCGTCGAGACCGAGGTGCGCTTCGAGGATGGCCGCGTCGGCAAGGTCGCCGCGACGCTGCAGATCGTCGACGCGCCGACGTTCGCCGCCACGAAGCGAGCCGCGTGATGGCGGGTCGGGCGGCGGGCGACGTCATCCTTGAGGTTCGCGACATCAGCCTGCGCTTTGGCGGCGTCAAGGCGCTGACCGGCATCAGCTTCGACGTCCAGGAGCACGAGATCCGCGCCATCATCGGCCCGAATGGCGCGGGCAAGAGCTCGCTGCTCAACTGCATCAACGGCCTCTATCAGCCGCAGGAAGGCTCGATCCACCTGCGCGGCAAGACCTTCCGGCACATCAACTCACGCCAGGTCGCCGAGATGGGCGTGGCGCGTACCTTCCAGAACCTGGCCCTTTTCAAGGGCATGAGCGTGCTCGACAACATCATGACCGGCCGCAACCTGAAGATGAAGACGAACCTGCTGCAGCAGGCGTTTCGGCTGCCGTTCGGCGGCGCGGCGGAGCGGGAAGAAGCCGAACAGCGCATCGTCGTCGAACGCATCATCGATTTCCTCGAGATCCAGCCCTATCGCAAGACTCCGGTCGGGCGTCTCCCCTACGGGCTGCAAAAGCGGGTCGACCTCGGCCGAGCGTTGGCGATGGATCCGCAGATCCTGCTACTCGACGAGCCGATGGCTGGCATGAACGTCGAGGAAAAGCAGGACATGAGCCGCTTCATCCTCGACGTCAACGACGAGTTCGGTACGACCATCGTGCTGATCGAGCACGACATGAGCGTCGTCATGGACATCAGCGACCGCGTCGTCGTCCTCGACTACGGCAGGAAGATCGGCGACGGCCTGCCGGACGAAGTGCGCAACAACCCCGACGTGATCAGCGCCTATTTGGGCACGGTGCACTGACGGCGAACCAGACATGGGTCCCTTTCTCGAAACCCTGATCGGCGGCCTCATGGTCGGCATGCTCTATTCGCTGATCGCTCTCGGCTTCGTGCTTATCTACAAGGCCTCGGGCGTCTTCAACTTCGCTCAGGGCGCGATGGTGCTGTTCGCGGCGCTGGCGATGGCGCGCTTCGCCGAGTGGATTCCCCAACTCACCGGCATCGACAACAAGATCGTCTACAACACCCTCGCCTTTCTCGGCGCCGCCCTGGTGATGGTGGCCTTCGCCTGGATCGTGCAAAAGCTCGTGCTCGGCAAGCTCGTCAACCAGGAAGGCATCACCCTCCTGATGGCTACGCTCGGCATCACCTACTTCCTCGAAGGCGCCGGCCAGACCCTGTTCGGAAACGACATCTACAAGATCGACATCGGCCTGCCGAAGGAGCCGATGTTCCTGTTCGAGAAGACCTTCGACGGCGGCATCCTCGTCAACCAGGAAGACCTGGCGGCGGCGCTGATCGCCGCCGTGCTGGTGACGCTGCTCGCCCTGTTCTTCCAGAAGACCTCGACCGGGCGGGCGCTGCGCGCCGTCGCCGACGATCACGCCGCGGCGCAATCGATCGGCATTCCGCTTGACACGATCTGGGTCATCGTCTGGTCGCTGGCCGGTGTGGTCGCGCTGGTCGCCGGGGTGATCTGGGGCAGCAAGCTCGGCGTCCAGTTCTCGCTGTCGGTGATCGCGCTGAAGGCGCTGCCGGTGGTCATCCTCGGCGGGCTGACCTCGATTCCCGGCGCCATCATCGGCGGCCTCTTGATCGGCGTCGGCGAGAAGCTCTCCGAGATCTACATCGGCCCGCACCTCGGCGGCGGCATCGAGATCTGGTTCGCCTACGTCCTGGCGCTCGTCTTTCTTCTCGCCAGGCCGCAAGGCCTGTTCGGCGAGAAGATCATCGACCGAGTTTGAGACTGTCATGTTCTACAGAGAGAACGGCCAGTTCAAAACGACCTATCGGGCCGATCAGCAGATCTTTCCGATCCGCCAGGACCGGATCGCCATCGGCCTGCTGCTGATCGTGGCCTTTTTCGGCGTGCCGCTGCTCGCCACCGACTACGTGTTCCAGGCGCTCCTGTTGCCGTTTCTGATCCTCGCGCTGGCAGCCCTCGGCCTCAACGTCCTGGTCGGCTACTGCGGCCAGATCTCGCTCGGCACCGGTGCCTTTATGGCCGTCGGCGCCTATGCGACCTACAACTTCATGGTGCGCATCGACGGCATGCCGCTGCTCGTCGCGCTGCTGCTCGGCGGCATGACGACGACGATCGTCGGCGTGCTGTTCGGCATTCCGTCGCTGCGCATCAAGGGCCTGTATCTGGCCGTGGCGACGCTGGCGGCGCAATTCTTCATCGATTGGGCCTTCCTGCGCGTCCCCTGGTTCACCAACAACTCGAGCTCGGGCTCGGTCAGCGTGGCCGGGCTCTCGGTCTTCGGCCTGGCGATCGACTCGCCGGCGCGCAAGTACCTGTTCTGCCTCAGCCTGCTCGTCATTTTCGCGCTGCTGGCGAAGAATCTGGTGCGCGGCCACATCGGCCGCGAATGGATGGCAATCCGCGACATGGACGTTGCCGCCGAAGTGATCGGCATCCGCCCGGTCTACGCCAAGCTGACGGCATTCGCCGTGAGCTCGTTCATCGTCGGTGTGGCCGGCGCGCTCTGGGGCTTCGTCTACCTCGGCTCCTGGGAACCGGCGGCATTCTCGATCGACCGCTCGTTCCAGCTCCTCTTCATGGTCATCATCGGTGGCCTCGGCTCGATCATGGGCGCGTTCTTCGGCGCCGCCTTCATCACACTGCTGCCGATCTTCCTGGATCAGCTGCCGCCCTGGTTCGGCATTCCGCTGTCGACGACCCAGGCATCGAACGTCGAGTCGATGGTCTTCGGCGCCCTGATCGTCTTCTTCCTGATCGTTGAGCCGCATGGGCTGGCCCAGCTCTGGTCGACGGCCAAGGAAAAGCTGCGCTTGTGGCCTTTCCCGCACTGACGGGCACCGGGTTCGGGCGGATTGAAAACAGATCGATTTCGCGCTGAGATGACGTCTTCCCACCATGCACCGACGGGTGCTTTCTTTTACCTCCGGAGACAGACATGATCTACAGGACTTTCAAGGGTGTCGCGCTCGCAGCCACTCTGGCTACGGCCGGGCTGGCGGCGCTCGTCGCGCCGGGCGCCGCTTATGCCCAAGCCAAGGAGCAGTTCTTCCCACTGCTCGTCTACCGCACGGGTCCCTACGCACCGAATGGCACGCCGTGGGCCGATGGCAAACTCGACTACATCAAGATGATCAACGCCCGCGACGGCGGCATCAACGGCGTGAAGCTCACTTACGAGGAGTGCGAGTACGGTTATGCGACCGATCGCGGCGTCGAGTGCTATGAGCGACTCAAGAGCCACCCCGGCATGACGCTGTTCGAACCCCAATCGACCGGCGTGACATTCGCGCTGACTGATAAGGCGCCGGTGGACAAGATCCCTCTCCTGACCGTCGGATACGGGCTGGCAGCAGCGCAGGACGGCTTTGCCTTCAAGTGGAATTTTCCAATCCTCGGAAGCTATTGGACGGGAGCCGACGTGCTTGTCCAGTACATCGAGAAGAAGGAGGGCGGCGCGAACAAACTGAAAGGTAAGAAGATCACCCTGATCTACGCCGACTCACCGTTCGGCAAGGAACCCATTCCGCTCTTGCAGGAACGCGCGAAGCTTGACGGTTTCGAGCTTCAAACGATTCCGATCGCGGGCAATGGTGCCGAGCAGAAATCAATCTGGTTGCAAATCCGCCAGAGCAAGCCCGACTACGTCTTGCTTTGGGGCTGGGGCATCATGAACTCAACGGCATTGAGAGAGGCGCAGGCCACCGGCTATCCACGCGACAAGATGTACGGCGTTTGGTGGGCGGGCGCAGAGCCAGACGTGAAGGACATTGGCGAAGGCGCCAAAGGCTACAACGCGCTGGCGCTCAACCCGGCCGGCACGCAGCCCAAGGTGATCCAGGACATCTTGAAGTACGTCTACGACAAAGGCCATGGCACGGCTGCGTCGAAGGATGAGGTCGGCACCATCCTCTACACCCGCGGCGTCATCATCCAGATGTTGGCGGTCGAGGCGGTTCGTCGTGCGCAGGAGCGCTACGGCAAGGGCAAGGTCATGACCAGCGAGGAGGTGCGCTGGGGCCTCGAGAATCTGGCTCTCGACCAGAAGAAGCTCGACGCGCTCGGCTTCGCCGGCGTGATGCGGCCGGTCTCGACCTCGTGCCAGGATCACATGGGCTCGTCGTGGGTGCGGATCGAAACCTGGGACGGCAAGAAGTGGGGCATGACCTCCGACTTCATGGAGGCCGACGACACGATCCTCAAGCCGATGGTGAAGACAGCGGCTGACAAGTACCTGGCGGACAAGAAGATGACGCGGCGAACGAGTGCCGACTGCCAGACCTAGCCTGCGGATCAGGTCTTCGACCCACAGGATCGCCCCCTCCCCAACCCCTTCCCCGAGGGGGAGGGGCGGGCCCTTCGGGGCCCTCTTGTCGAAGCGCCGCGAGCGACGCTTCGACAAGCCGAGTAACCATGAGCACGACGACTGCGCCACTCCTTGATGTCAACGGCATCGAGGTCATCTACAGCCACGTGATCCTGGTGCTGAAGGGCGTCTCGCTGCAGGTGCCCGAAGGCAAGGTCGTCGCCCTGCTCGGCGGCAACGGCGCCGGCAAGACGACGACGCTGCGTGCCGTCAGCAACCTGCTGCGGGCCGAGCGCGGTGAGGTGACCAAGGGTTCGATCGCGCTGCGCGGCGAGCGCATCGAAAAGCTCAGCACGTCCGACATGGTCGAGCGCGGCGTGATTCAGGTGATGGAGGGGCGGCACTGTTTCGCCCACCTCACGATCGAGGAAAACCTGATGACCGGCGCCTATTCGCGTCGCGACGGCAAGGCCGCCGTGGCCACGACGCTCGAGAAGGTCTATCGCTATTTCCCGCGCCTCAAGGAGAGACGGACGGCACAGGCGGCGTACACCTCGGGCGGCGAGCAGCAGATGTGCGCGATCGGCCGGGCCCTGATGGCGATCCCGCGGATGGTGCTGCTCGACGAGCCCTCGATGGGCCTGGCGCCGCAGATCGTCGAAGAAGTATTCGAGATCGTCAAGGATCTCAACCAGAAGGAAGGCGTGACCTTTCTTCTGGCCGAACAGAACACCAACATGGCGCTGCGCTACGCCGACTACGGCTACATCCTCGAAAGCGGTCGCATCGTCATGGACGGCGCGGCGGCGGCGCTGCGCGAGAACGAAGACGTGCGCGAGTTCTACCTCGGTACCGGCCATGCCGGCAGCGAGCGAAAGAGCTATCGCGACGTCAAGAGCTACAAGCGGCGCAAGCGCTGGCTGTCCTGAGGAGACGATCGTCATGGCCCGAGCCGAAACCGAAGCGTTGCAAAAGCTCCTGCCGGTGCTGCGCCAGTTGCGCGAAATCAAGGGCGTGCAGGAAACGAAGCCCGGCATCTTCTACGCGCGGCGCGACGCGTTCATCCATTTCCACGACGAATCGGGCGTGCTGTTCGCTGACCTGAAAAAGGCGGGTGGCAGCGGCTTCGATCGCTACCCGCTGGACACCGCAGCAAAGCAGCGCAAGCTCGTCGACGACGCAAAGCTACGCGCCAAGCGCCTGGAAGACGAGTGAGCGGCTCCGGTTCGCGCAACCCCATCGCGCAGCAGTTCTTCGACTCGCTCGAAACGCGCGAGCCGGAGTTGCGCGAGCGTGAGTTGCTGGCGGCGCTCGGCGGGCAGATCGCCAATGCACAGGCGAACGCGCCGGCGTTCGGCGAGCGCCTGCGCGATGTCGACGCCGCGACGATCGATTCACGAGCCGCTCTCGCGACGCTTCCCGTTCTGAGAAAGCACGAGCTGCTCGAGCGGCAGAGCGCCGGCGCTGCGGACGACGTATTCGGCGGCTTTTCGACCATCGGCTGGGGACGTGATCGCGCGGCGACGCGGCGCGCGGCGCGGGTCTTCGTTTCACCAGGCCCGATTCATGAACCGGAACGTTCGCGGCCCGACTACTGGCGCATGGGCCGCGCCCTCTTCGCGGCCGGCTTTCGCGCTGGCGATCTCGTCCACAACACCTTCAGCTATCACTTCACGCCGGCGGGCGCGATGATGGAAAGCGGCGCCCAGGCCATCGGCTGCACAGTCTTTCCGGCCGGCACCGGCCAGACCGATCTGCAGGTGCAGACGATGGCTACGCTGCAGCCCGACGCCTACGTTGGAACGCCAAGCTTTCTTCGGCTGCTGCTCGAGAAGGCCGACGAGCTGGGCCTTCGCCTGCCGTCGATGACGCGGGCTTCGGTCGGCGGCGAGGCCTTTCCGGCGCCGCTGCGGGAAACCTTCACCGCGCGCGGCGTTGCCGCGTATCAAAGTTACGGCACCGCCGACCTTGGCCTCGTTGCCTACGAAACCGAAGCCCGGGACGGCCTCGTTGTCGACGAAGGCGTGATCGTCGAGATCGTGCGGCCGGGAACCGGCGATCTAGTAGAAGCAGGAGAAGTCGGCGAGGTCGTGGTGACGACCCTCAACCCCGACTATCCGTTGATCCGCTTCGGCACCGGCGACCTGTCGGCACTGATGCCGGGGCGCTGCCCGACCGGCCGCACCAACCAGCGCATTCGCGGCTGGCTCGGCCGCGCCGATCAGTCGGCGAAAGTGCGCGGCATGTTCGTCCATCCGCCGCAGGTCGCGGAGATCGTGCGCCGCCATCCGGAGATCCGGCGCGCCCG
>JBDTIO010000234.1:0-2737 GCA_039936375.1 Caldimonas sp.
TCGAACAGCAGGTGATAGCGCAGCGGGTCGAGCCCGGTGATGTTGAGCGAGTACGCCACCAGCGAGCCGGCGCCCGAGCCGCGCCCCGGCCCGACCGGGCAGCCGTGGGTGCGGGCCCAGTTGATGAAGTCGGCCACGATCAGGAAGTAGCCGGGGAAGCCCATCTTCAGGATCGTCTCGATCTCGAAGTCGAGCCGCTCGACGTAGCGCGGCCGCTCACGTTCGCGCAGCGCGGCATCGGGATAGAGCTGGCCGAGCCGGACCTCGAGGCCTTCGTGCGAGGCGATGCGGAAGTACTCGGCCATCGGCACGGCGGCGCCGCCGACGAGCGGCGTCGCGAAGTCGGGCAACTGCGGCTTGCCGAGCACGAGCGCGAGGCTGCACCGCCTGGCGATCTCCACCGTGTTGGCGAGCGCGCTCGGCAGATCGGCGAAGAGCGCTTCCATCTGCGCCTGCGTCTTGAAATACTGCTCGCGGCTGAAGCGGCGCACGCGCTTCGCGTTCGACAGCATCTCGCCTTCGGCGACGCAGACGCGAGCATCGTGCGCTTCGTGGTCGTCGGGGCCGAGGAACTGCACGCCATGGGTCGCCACGACCGGCAGGCCGAGGCCGGCTGCGAGCTCAACGGCGGCACGCAGGTGCGCCTCGTTGCCCGGCATGCCGTTGCGCTGCACCTCGATGTAGAAGCGGTTGCGAAAGAGCGTGGCCAGCCGCGTCGCGACGGCGCGCGCCCGCCCGGAATCGCCGGCCGACAGGGCCACCCCGAGCGGCCCGTTCTCGGCGCCCGAGAGAACGATCAGGCCGGCGTTGCGCTCGCCAAGCCATTCCCATTTTATCCAGGCGTGACCACGATCGGCGTTGTGCAACCAGCCGCGGGTCAGCAGCTCGCTGAGGTTGAGATAGCCCTCGCCGTTCTGGACGAGAACGACGACGCGGCTCGCCTGCTTCTCGCTGCCTTCGGGCTCGAGGCAAAGCTCGGCGCCAATGAGGGGCTTGACGCCGGCGCGCCGCGCGGCGCTGTAGAGCTTGACCGCGCCGAACAGGTTGCCGAGATCGGTGATCGCCAGCGCCGCTTGACGGTCGGCGGCGGCCGCCGCGACGGCTTCGTCGATTCGCAGCGTGCCGTCGACGACCGAATATTCGGTATGCACGCGCAGATGAACGAAAGCCATGGGGCCCATTCTAGAGAGCGGTCGACTCCGATCGACCGGGTACATTCGTGCTTGGCGAGGACCATCGCACGGCGCACCGCGCCTCTCGCACGGCAGCCCTTCGCGGGCATCGGATCCGATCTTCGGCTAGGCTCTTCCTTCACAAGAACGGAGGAGACATCCGTATGACGAACGCCACTCCGTGGCCCGGCATCGCCGCGCGCCAGACGCCTCTTTCGGCGCGCTACGAAGCGGTTCGCCGGGCCAGCCTCGCACTGGCCGCGCCGCTGACGGCCGAAGACTGCCAGCTGCAGTCGATGCCCGACGCAAGCCCGACCAAGTGGCATCTCGCGCACATCACCTGGTTCTTCGAGACTTTTGTTCTCGAGCGATTCGAGGCCGGTTTCAGACCATTCGATGCGGCGTTTCGGGTGCTCTTCAACAGCTACTACCAGGGCATCGGCGAACAGTATCCAAGGGCCCGCCGCGGCCTCGTCAGCCGGCCGACGCTGGCCGACGTGAAGCGCTATCGCACCGACGTCGATGCCCGCATGCAGGCGCTGCTGGCGACGCGTGGCGACGAGCCCGAGATCGGGTCGCTGGTCGAGCTCGGCCTGCAGCATGAGCAGCAGCATCAGGAGCTGATCCTGACCGACATCAAGCACGCGCTCGCCGGCAACCCGCTCGCCGCGGCCTACGCCAGGCGCTGGCCGATGGCGGTGGTGCAGCCGCAACCGATCCGCTGGTTCGGCCACGAAGGCGGCCTCGTCGAGCTCGGCTACGACGCCGTGCTCGAAGGCGCCTTCTGCTTCGACAACGAGACGCCGCGCCACGTCGTTTTCGCCGCGCCGTTCGAGATCGCTTCGCGGCCGGCCACGTATGGCGACTACCTCGCCTTCATCGACGATGCCGGCTACACGCGGCCCGAGCTCTGGCTGTCGATGGGCTGGGACTGGCTCCGATCGGGCCAGCGCGTCGCGCCGATGTACTGGCTTCGCGACGGCGGCCGCTGGCTCATTCATACCTTGCAGGGCACGGTCGAGATCGACTCGCACACGCCGATCTGTCACCTCAGTTTTTTCGAAGCCGACGCCTTCGCGCGCTGGGCTGGCGCGCGCTTGCCGACCGAGCTCGAATGGGAGCACGCGGCGCGCTCGCTTCGCGCTCCGCTCGTCGGCAACTTCGCCAACCGCGGCGCGTTCCATCCCTTGCCGCAGACCGCGCCGGTGGGCGACGAGCCGGTGCAGATGTTCGGCGATGTCTGGGAGTGGACGAACTCGGCCTACCTCGCCTACCCGCGCTATCGGCCGCTCGCCGGCGCCGTCGGCGAATACAACGGCAAGTTCATGTGCAACCAGTTCGTGCTGCGCGGCGGCTCATGCGCCACGGCTGCGGGCCACGTGCGCGCGAGCTACCGCAATTTCTTTCCGCCCGACGCGCAGTGGCAATTCAGCGGCGTGCGCCTGGCCCGCGACGCTTGAAACCCGCCGACGTCGGCGGGACTTGCCGATTCAAGCCCGGCCGCGTCTGGCGTCGAGACTGAGTGCGCCGGGGCCGAACACGGCGAGCACCAGCATGCCGCCGGC
>JBDTIO010000235.1:0-6725 GCA_039936375.1 Caldimonas sp.
CCTGCAGGTGCTGCGCTATCGGCCGGGCGCCGAGTACAAGCCGCACTACGACTACTTCGACCCGGCCGAGCCCGGCACCGAGTCGATCCTCAAGCGCGGCGGCCAGCGAGTCGGCTCGCTCGTCTGCTACCTCAACACGCCGTCGGCCGGGGGTGCCACGGTCTTTCCCGATGCCGGCTTCGAGGTTGCCCCGGTGCAGGGCAACGCCGTCTTCTTCAGCTACGACCGCGCCCACCCCTCGACCAAGTCGCTGCACGGCGGCGCACCGGTCGTCGCCGGCGAGAAATGGGTCGCCACCAAGTGGATGCGGGAGCGTCGGTTCGAGTGAGCCTGCCGGCCGCCTCAGGCGGCGGCTTTCCAGGTCGAGATCAGGCCGAACGGGCGGCTGCGCTCGAGGCGGCTTTGCTTGCGCTCTTCCCAGATCTGCGGCCCTTCGAGGCTCCAGCCGCTGATGCAGCCGTCGAGCTCGGCCCGGTCGATGCGGCGATAAGCGCGGCCCGACGACTCGCCGCGCCAGCCACCGAGGCGAAGGCGCCAGGGCAGGGCCACGGTGGGCGCTGGCACCCAGTAGACGCAGCCGCGCTCCTGCCAGAACGCCTGGCGTTCGAAGTTGACCCTGCCGGCGAACCCGGTACGAGCCTCGAACAGCGCGAAGCCCGCATCCTCTCCTTCCATCTCGACGACGCTCATGCCGATGTCGCCGGGCGAATCGCCGGCGCCGCGATAGACGAGGAAGACGCGGGCGATGCGATCGGCGGCGAGCCGGTCGATCTCGACTTCGTCCCGGTAGACGACGATAGCCTGCTGCTGCCAGAGCGTCCGCCAGTTCGTCTTCATGGCCATCCTTCGTCGCGTGCGCAAGGGGAAAGGCCCCGACCTTAGCGCTGCGAGCAACGTGAAGCTGTGACGAGGCGCAAGCGTCGTTACGAAGGCGCCCGCTCTCAGTAGACAACGACCGATCGGATCGACTCGCCGCGCTTCATCAGAGCGAAGCCTTCGTTGATGTCTTCCAGCTTGAGCCGGTGCGTGATGAGCTCGTCGATGGCAATCTTCTTGTCCATGTACCAGTCGACGATCTTCGGCACGTCGGTGCGGCCACGGGCGCCGCCGAAGGCCGAGCCACGCCAGATGCGGCCGGTGACGAGCTGGAACGGCCGCGTCGCGATCTCGGCGCCGGCGGGCGCGACGCCGATGACGATCGACTGGCCCCAGCCCTTGTGGCAGCACTCGAGCGCCTGGCGCATCGTCGTCGTGTTGCCGATGCACTCGAAGCTGTAGTCGGCACCGCCGTCGGTGAGCTGGACGATCCGGTCGACGACGTTGGCCCCATCTTTCGGATTCACGAAGTCGGTCATGCCGAACTTGCGCGCCATCGCTTCGCGGCCGGGGTTGACGTCGACGCCGATGATCTTGCCGGCGCCGACCATCTTCGCGCCCTGGATCACGTTCAGGCCGATGCCGCCGAGCCCGAACACGACGACGTTCGCGCCCGCCTCGACCTTGGCCGTGAAGAGCACCGCGCCGACGCCGGTGGTGACGCCGCAGCCGATGTAGCAGACCACGTCGAACGGTGCGTCGGGCCGGATCTTGGCGACCGCGATCTCGGGCACGACGATGAAGTTCGAGAACGTCGAGGTGCCCATGTAGTGAAGCACCGGCTTGCCCCCGATCGAGAAGCGCGTCGTCCCGTCGGGCATCAGGCCCTTGCCTTGCGTGGCCCGGATCTGCTGGCAGAGATTGGTCTTCCTCGACAGGCAGAACTTGCACTGCCGGCACTCCGGCGTGTAGAGCGGAATGACGTGGTCGTCGCGGGCGACGCTGGTGACACCGGGGCCGACCTCGCGGACGATGCCGGCGCCTTCATGGCCGAGGATCGCCGGGAACAGGCCTTCTGGATCTTCGCCCGAGAGGGTGAACCAGTCGGTGTGGCAGATGCCGGTGGCCTTTACCTCGACCAGCACTTCGCCCGCTTTCGGGCCGTCGAGATCGACGGTCTCGATCGTCAGCGGCTGGCCCGCTTTCCAGGCGACGGCGGCTCTTGTCTTCATGCGGTGGCGGTGTTCCGGTAAGTAGTGGGCGACGCCGCCGAGCCCGGCGCGGCCGCCGCCTTGATCATGTCGGCGGCCTTCTCAGCGATCATGATCGTCGGCGCGTTGGTGTTGCCGCTGACGAGCGTCGGCATGATCGATGCGTCGACGACGCGAAGAGCCTCGATGCCGCGCACGCGCAGCTCGGCGTCGACGACGTCGGCCTCCGCCGGCCCCATGCGGCAGCTGCCGACCGGGTGGTATTCGGTGTCGGCCTGGTCGCGGATAAACTGCTCGATATGCGCGTCGCTCTGCGCCGCCGCCAGGTCCGGCATCTCGCGGCCGCCCAGGCTCACCAGGGCCGGCTGTTGCAGGATGCGGCGCAGTTGCACGAAACCGCGCACGAGTGTGTCCATGTCCTCGCGCTCGGCCAGGAAAGCCGGGTCGATCAGCGGCGCAGCCATCGGGTCGGCGCTCCCCAGTCGGACATTGCCGCGGCTCGCCGGCCGCAGCACGCACACGTGGCACGAATAGCCATGGCCGAAGACGGTCTTGCGTCCATGGTCGACGAGCTTGGCGACGACGAAATGCAGCTGCAGGTCGGGCCGCGACACGTCCGGTCCGCTGCGGATGAAACCGCCTGCCTCGGCGAAGTTGGTCGTCAGCGGCCCCGTGCGATGACGTCGCCATTCAACGATGCCGCCCAAGGTGCGGAGCGCGCCTGCCGGCGAGAGTCCGAAGGTGTCGGTCAGCTTCGGCGCGTCGATGACCTGGACGATGTTGATGTGGTCGTGCAGTTGCTCCCCGACGCCGGGCAGCGCGTGCACGACAGGCACGCCGTGCCGCTGCAGCTGCGCGCCCGGCCCGATGCCCGAGAGCAGGAGGAGCTGGGGCGATTGCAGGGCGCCGGCGCAAAGCAGCACCTCGCGACGCGCCTTTATCCGCTTCGTCTCGCCGCCGATGCGCACTTCCACACCGACGGCGCGCCGGCCCTCGAGCAAAATGCACGTCGCGTGGGCGCCGGTCAGCACGCGCAGGTTGGGGCGACCGAGGTTGGGCGTCAGGTAGGCTTTCGCGGCGCTGAACCGTTCCCCGTTCTTCTGCGTCACCTGGTACAGGCCGACGCCTTCCTGTGTCGCGCCGTTGAAGTCGCCGTTGGCGGCGAAGCCGGCCTGTCGCGCCGCCTCGATGAAGGCAGCGCAGGTGCGGTTCGGGCTGCGCAGGTCGGCAACGTTGAGCGGGCCGCTTGCGCCGTGGAAGGCATCGGCGCCACGCTCGTTGTGCTCGGCCTTCAGGAAGTACGGCAGCACGTCGCTCCAGCCCCAGCCCGGGTTGCCCTGCGCGCGCCAGTGGTCGTAGTCCTCGCGCTGGCCGCGGATGTAGATCATCGCGTTGACCGAGCTCGAGCCGCCGAGCACCTTGCCGCGCGGCTGATAGCCCCGGCGCCCGTTCAGGCCGGCCTGCGGCACGGTCTCGAAGCCCCAGTTGGCGTTTCCCATGCGGCCCATCAGAGCGAAGCCCGGCGGGCAGTGAATGAGCACGCTCGTATCGGCGGCGCCGGCCTCGATCAGCGCGACGCTGACGCCCGGATCCTCCGACAGCCGGGCCGCCAGCACGCAGCCCGCCGAGCCGGCGCCGACGATCACGTAGTCGAACTCTCCTTCGGCGTTCGAGCTCATCGACCCACCGCCTTGCGCGATCCGTCCTCGAAGACCTCGTCGTCGCGGACGACGTTGCCGCGCTCGTCGATCTCGCGCTCGTGCTTGATGCGGCCGCGCTCGTCGTAGATGCGCTCGGCACGCAAGCGACCTTCGGCGTCGAAGCTGCGGTGCGTGCCGGTCGCCGTCTCGTCGCCGCCGCCGCGGGCGCCGACGACCCAGCTGCCTTCGAACGACTTCTTGCCGTTGTCGTGAAACTCCACCTGGCGGCGCAGCGTGCGGTCGTTGTCGGTGACGTAATCGGTCTGCGCCTTCGGCTGGCCGTTGAGATACCAGAGCGACTCCGACACCGGCTCGGCACCGCGCTCGGCCGGCCGCCATTTGCGCTCGCGGATGAGCTTGCCCGATTCGTGGAACTCCCGATCGAGGGTGGTGACGCGGACGGAGCGGCCGTTGCCGATGCCGACCCATTGCACCTCGTGGCGCAGGGTGTCGTCGGCGGCGAAGCTCTTGTCGGTTCCGCCGCTTGAGGTTGCCTCTTGCACGTCGCGCACGCTGCCGCTGTCCCATAGCGTTTCGCTCTTCTGCCGTTCGCCGCGCTCGAAGCTGACGCGGGCGTGCGGCTGGCCCTTGCCCGAGTACAGGACGACGGACGATGCGGCACCAGCGAAGCCGCAGGCGGCACGATCGTCGAAGTCCTTGCCGAGCACCGGTTGTGGCGCGCAACGCAACTCGTAGAGCTGGCCCTGCATCGTGAATTCCGCGTATGCCTGCTCGCGCGCGTCGTCGCCGTAGAAGGTGACCCGGCGCAACACGCCGCTCGGGTACCAGCTGCGCGCGAGGCCGATCGTGCTGCCGTCGCGCTCGGTCTCCTCGCGCACCAGCACGTGCTTGCCGGCTTCGCCCGTCGCCCATTCGCGGGCCGGGCCGTCACGGTTGCCGCGCTCGTTGACGCGAAATTCCTTCTCGACCGCGCCATCCTTGAAGTAGCGGACGATGCCCATGAACTTGCCCTGCTGCAGCTCCTGCTCGCGCACGATCGGGCCGCCTTCGCCTTCGTGGCAACGCATCAGGCCGATCTTGCCGGCGGTCGTGCTGCCGTTGTTCGGATTGACCGGCTGGCCGTTCAGCTCGCAGACCTGCACGCCGAATGCCGAGGCGCTCGAGTCGGCCAGGGCCAGCGCCAGCAGCGCCGGACGAAGGAGGAAGGCAGCGGCGCGATGCACGCGCGATTGTGCCGCGCCGCAGCGGCCTCAAAGCAGCTGGTCGGAAACGAACCAGCCGAACATCATGTTCTCCACGCGCATCCAGAACGACGATTCCGGCTCGACGGTCAGGATCGTCTCCTTGTCGTCCTGGATCGTCAGCCATTGCAGCTGGGTGGTGCTCTTCGGCGCGAAGCGGACCTCGTAGGCGCTCTCGAGCTTGGCGATGTTGACGACGCGCAGCAGCTCCTTGGCCAGCGCCCGGCTGTCGATGAACATGCCGAACTCGGTGTTGGTGCTGGCCGAACGCGGATCGAGGTTCATCGAGCCGATGAAGACGATCCGCTTGTCGATGACCGCCGTCTTCGCGTGCAGTCGCCCGAGCGACTTGCCGAACATGCCCAGGCGTTTGGTCGTCTGGGTGCGTGTCGGGCTCAGCTCGTAGAGGTTGACGCCGGCCTCGAGCATTGCCGGCCGGTAGCGCGCGTAGCCGTTGTGCACCAGCGGCTCGTCGGTGGCGGCCAGCGAATTCGTGATCACCGTCACCTTGACGTGCTCTTTCTCCAGGTTGCGGATCGATTGCATCCCCATGTCGCCCGGAATCATGTAGGGCGAGGTGAGCACGAGATCGCTCTTGGCTTGCCAGACCTGCATCATCACGTCGTTCGTGACGCTGGTCTCGAAGGCGATCTTCGGCGTTTTCGACAGGAGCTTTTCGGGCGGGTCAGCGAACGCCCGTGCCTTGCCCCATTGCAGCCCGACCTGACCGGCGTCGAAGTCTTCGCTGAGCGGGCCGTAGCCGAGCACATCGACCGTCGGCGGATCCGCCGGCGGCGAGGGTGGCAGGCTGGCCAGCGCCGCGTCGAAGGCCTTCTGACGCACCAGCATGTCGCCGAGCGGCTCGCCGATGTCGTTGATCGGATAGACGACTTCGCTGTTCCAGTAGCGATCGAAGATCTTCGACATGTCGTTGACGACGGCGCCCATGACAAAGGCGTCCATGTCGACGAAGTTCGATTCGGCGCTGCGCAGGAAATACTCGTCGGCGATGTTGCGGCCGCCCACCACGGCCATCACGTCGTCGGCCAGGAACATCTTGTTGTGCATGCGGTGGTTGAGCCGTCCGAAGTCGAAGATCGACGCCGCGTAGCGCCCGGCGACACCGCTGCTGCGGGCGCAGCAGAACGGGTTGAACAGGCGCACCTCGAAGTTCGGAAACGAGGCCAGGCCGCGCAGGAACGGATCGGATTGCGTGGTGTAGAGATCGTCGACCAGGAGCCGCACCCGCACGCCACGCAGGGCGGCGTCGCGCAGCGCCGTCATGAGGAGCCGGCCGGTGGAGTCGGGCTCGAACTGGTAGTACTGGACGTCGAGCGACGAGGACGCGCGTTGCGCCAGCTGGATGCGGGTATCGAGGGAGAAAGCACCGAGCGGCAACAGCCGCACGCCTGTCTGGTCGGGTGCCGGCAGCGACCGCTCCGACATCTTGACCAGGGGACTGTCAGGGTTGGGCGGCAGGGCCGACGTATCGGTGCGCCCGACGTTGGCCGGCAAGGTGCCGCAGCCTGCCAGGCCGAGCGCGAAGGCGGCCAGAGCGATGCACGCGACCTGCCTGCCCAAGCGGCGCAGCCATGCCGGCTCGGGCCAGGCATCCGCGCGGCGCGCCGACCCGTATGCGTTTTCAGCACCGCGTTTCTCGTAAGATGAAGAACGCGCCAGATCGGAGTCCGCCATGAAGAAGATCCTTGCGTTCATGATGTTCATGCTTTCGTTGACGCCAGCGTCTTACGCAGCATTGGATGTCGGGGATGCAGCGCCAAACTTTACAGCCCAGG
>JBDTIO010000236.1:0-8828 GCA_039936375.1 Caldimonas sp.
ACGAGACCGGCGCGGCCCGACTCGCGCGCCCGCTCGCGCACGGCACGAGCGATGCGCAAGGCCAGCCCATGGGCTTTCGCAGCGGCGGCGGGTTCGAGGCGCGCCCCCTCCACCAGGCCCGGCAGAAGGGTCGGCTCGGGCAGGCGTGTCGCCGCCGTCACGGCAGCGCGAAGCGGCGAAGCGAGCAGGCTGGGCGTCAGCTCGACGTGCGACGCCGGAACGTCTTCTCGGACCTTCATCGAATTCATCTGGGCAGTGGTGGCTTCAGGCAGAAGGGTAGTCGGTGCGTAGGCGCGCCGCCGGCGGGTGCGTGCCGACGCGGGATTCTGACGACGTCACCAGGCTTGACGCTGGCGACAATGCGCCGTTCAGCAAAAAAGAGGAGAACGAAGATGCCCCCTGCGATGAGCGACCCGGCCGAACTGGTCATTCGCACCGGGAGTGCCGCAGACATCGCCCGGTTCTTCCGGAACTCCCTTCCTTCGGTCGTGGGCGGGGCGCTGGCGCAGCTCGCCGATCCGGATCGAATCAAGGTACTGACGGCACTCTCACCTCGCCTCGCGGCGACGGCTTTTACCTTCTTGCCCCTCGAGACGCAGAAGATGCTGCTCAACGCCGCACCGCAAGGTGTGGTGAGTCTCCTTCTCGACAACATGCCGCCTGACGACCGGACCCGCCTGTTTCAGCACATACCCGCCCATGAGACGACGCGCCTGCTGGCGCTGATGAGCCCGAAGGAACACCGGGAGGCGGTGGCGCTTCTCGGCTATCCCGCCACGAGCGTCGGCAGCCTGATGACGCCGCACTACGTCTGCGTTTCGAAAGACTGGACCGTGCAGCAGGTTCTCGAGCACATCCGCCACACCGGCCAGGACAGCGAGACGCTGACGATGATCTATGTCGTCGATCCCGAGCACCGGCTGATCGACGACATCTCGATTCGTCAGTTCCTGCTGGCGCCGCTCGATGCCCTCGTGTCCGACATCATGGACAACAAGTTCGTCGCTCTGCGCGCCAGCCAGTCGCAGGAGGCGGCGGTGCAGATGTTCCGCCGCGAGGACCGCAAGGCCTTGCCGGTGCTCGACGGCAAGGACACGCTGGTCGGCATCGTCACGATCGACGACATGCTTCAGGTGGCTGAAGCCGAAGCGACGCGCGACACGCAGAAGATCGGCGGCTCGGAAGCTTTCGACGAGCCCTACATGACGATTGCGCTCGGCCGCATGATCAAGAAGCGCGCCGGCTGGCTCGTGTTCCTGTTCCTGGGCGAAATGCTGACCGCGACGGCGATGGGATTCTTCGAGAAGGAGATCGAAAAGGCCGTGGTGCTGGCCCTCTTCGTGCCGCTGATCATCTCGAGCGGCGGCAACGCCGGCTCGCAAGCGGCGACGCTGGTGATACGTGCGCTGGCCGTCGGCGAACTGCGCCTGGCCGATTGGTGGCGCGTGATGCGCCGTGAAATCCTGAGCGGGCTGGCTCTCGGGATCATCCTCGGCATCATCGGCTTTTTGCGCATCGCCATCTGGTCGGGATTTTCGACCGTCTACGGTCCGCACTGGCTACTCGTTGCGTTGACCGTCGGCCTGTCCCTCATCGGCATTGTCTTGTGGGGATCGCTCGCGGGTTCCATGCTTCCCCTGCTGATGCGTCGCCTCGGCTTCGATCCGGCGACGTCGTCGACGCCATTTGTGGCGACGCTGGTCGACGTGACCGGTCTCATCATCTATTTCAGCATCGGCATCGTTGTCCTTCGCGGCACGCTGCTCTAGGCCCGTCCACACTACGGGAGGGCTCGCCGGTATCTGAAGCTCGGCAGGCGCCCCGTTTGCCGGGCACCGTCGTCCAGGCCCGGCAAGCATCCGCTCGTCTCGATTCTGCGTAAGGCCGCCAGGCAGTCACCCCGCATGAAAGCAACCCGTAGTCTTCGCGTTCTTAGCGTTCGATCGCTGGTTGTCTGGTGCCTGCTTCTCGCCTTGCCCTACTACGGCTTTTCGGCCACGGCCACGGAGCTGCTGGGCGCCAACCACGTTCACGTCGATGTCGCGTCGTCGGATGCGATGTCGGGGTGGATCGACTTTCGTCGCAGTGATCATCTGGCCGAGATGAGCATGCCGCCTCGGCACACGCACTCTGTGTTCCAGCGACACCACCACGACCCTTCCGACACCAGCGTCGTATCGCTCGACGGTGCCTCCCTCGGCGGGGCCGCCGGAGACGGCGGTTCGCCGACCAGCGGATCCGTCGTCCTCGTGCTGGCGCTCGCCAGCCCGATCTGCATCGCCATGCCCGGCTGGTCGGAGATCGGCTGGCAGACCGATGGCGTCATCGCCTTCGACAGCGTCGGCGGCAAGCGACTCGAGCGACCGCCTCAAGTCGTCTAGATTCTTCGCAGGCCGCTGTCCGCCTGACCTTGCGGATCCGACATGTCGTCGGACCGGCGCGGTCACTGCACGACGGCAGCCCTGCCAGGGCGGCCCCTCGGCCGCCTCGCGCTCGGCGTGTATTTCGCACCGCCGTGCATCCCGAGATGGCGTCACTGCGTCGCTACTCATCGAGCGGCAGCGACTCACATCGGACGGCTGTCACACGACGGTCGCGATTCAAAAGATGAAACCCATCCGCATCCGTCTCGCGGTCGCCGTCACGCTCATCGGCACCTCCTGCACTTCGTTTGCCCAGGAGGCCGCGATGCGGCCCGCCGCGGCGGCATCGGCCGCATCTCCCGCCTCCGAGTTGACGGCGTCGGTGCAACTCGAACCGGTCAACGTCCTCGGCAACTACATCAACTCGGTAGGAAGCTCCGACGCCGCCAGCGCCGGTACCGTGACATCGAAGCTCATCGAGGCCAGGCCGACACTGCGGCCGGCCGAAGTCCTCGAATTCGTGCCCGGAGTCATCGTCTCCCAGCACAGCGGCGACGGCAAGGCCAACCAGTACTACCTGCGCGGCTTCAACCTCGATCACGGCACCGACTTCGCGACCTTCGTCGACGGCATGCCGGTGAACCTGCCGAGCAACGCCCATGGCCAGGGCTACTCCGATCTCAACTGGCTGATTCCCGAGCTGATCGATCGCATCCGCTATCGCAAGGGCCCGTACTACGCCGAAGAAGGAGATTTCTCGTCGGCAGGCTCGGCCCGGATCGACCTGTTCGACGGCTTGCCGCGAGGCATCGCCTCGATCGGCCTCGGCCTCGACAGCGACCGCTACGCCCGGGCCCTGCTGGCGAACTCGACCGCCGTCGGCGACGGCAAGCTCCTCTACGGCATCGAGCTCGGGCACAACAACGGCCCGTGGGACAACCCGGAGAAGTTCCACAAGGTCAACGGCCTCCTGCGCTACAGCTTCGGCGGCGACGACAACCATTCGACGGTCACCGCGATGGCGTATTCGGCCACCTGGAACTCGACCGACCAGATCCCGCTGCGCGCGGTCGAGCAGGGGATCATCGACCGCTTCGGCGCCATCGACCCGAGCGACGGTGGCCACACCGAGCGCTACAGCCTGTCGTTCAACAACACGCGTCAGCTCGCTGATGGAACGTTCAAGTTCAACGCCTATGCCGTTCGCTCCAAGCTCGATCTCTTTTCCGACTTCACCTACTTTCTCGACAACCCCGTCAACGGCGACCAGTTCGAGCAAGCCGAGCAGCGCACGATCCTGGGCCTGGCGACCAGCCGCTCCTGGAACCAGAAGCTGGGCAGCTTCGACACCGTGAATACGCTCGGCCTGCAGATTCGCCATGACCGGCTCGATCCGGTCGGCCTCTACAGCACGGAAGACCGCGTTCGTCTCTCGACCACCCAGGAAAGCACGGTGCGCGAGACGAGCGTCGGCATCTACGGCGAGAACGCGACGCAGTGGCTGCCGTGGTTTCGAAGCGTCGCCGGTCTGCGCGGCGACCGCTTCTACTTCGACGTCGACAGCTCCATCCCGGAGAACAGCGGCAAGCGCAGTGCCGGTCTGGTGTCGCCCAAGCTGTCTCTCATCTTCGGCCCCTGGGCGAAGATGGAGTATTTCGCGAATTACGGCTACAGCTATCACAGCAACGACGCCCGGGGCACGGTGGAGACCATCACGCCGAAGGAGCTCGCGCCGACCGATCCGGTGACGCCTCTGGTGCGCTCGAAAGGCGGCGAGCTCGGGCTGCGCAGCGAGATCGTTCCCGGCCTGCAGACTTCGCTGGCCCTCTGGCAGCTCGAGCTCGGTTCCGAGCTGGTCTTTTCAGGTGACGCCGGCGACACCGAACCCAGCCGGGCGAGCCGGCGCCGCGGCGTCGAGATCAACAACCACTACATCGTCAACCGCTGGCTGCTGCTCGATGCCGATCTCGCGTTTTCGCGGGCTCGCTACACCCAGTTCGACCCGGTCGGCTCCTACATCCCCGGCTCGGTGAACAACGTCGTATCGGTCGGCGCGACCGTGCTCGCGATGGGTCCCTGGTTCGGCCAGTTCCAGTTGCGCTATTTCGGCCCGCGCCCGCTCATCGAAGACGATTCGGTGCAGTCGAAAGCGACGACCCTGGCCTACCTTCGCGTCGGCTACAAGATCAACGACAGTCTGAAGCTGACTGTCGATGTCTTCAACCTGTTCGACAGGAAGGCCAGCGACATCGACTACTACTACGCCTCGCGCCTGAAAGGCGAGTCGGCCGACGGCGTCAACGACATTCACTTTCACCCGGTCGAGCCGCGCAGCGCCCGTGTGACGCTGACGGCGAACTTCTAACTCGTCGGAGCGGTTGATCCTTCCACGTAAGCGGCTCGATGCGGGCTCTGTCACGCGCTCAATGCAGGTGCATCGACGGCGTCATCATCGTCGAGTGCGCCGCCGGCATGGTCATGCCTAGAGCGCCGACGATGCCCAGGATCAGCAATCCGAGCGCAGCCTCCGTCGTGGCGTTTCGCTGCAGGCGACGCAGCGCCGTGGCCCGCAGCCGCGGCTCGACGGCGAGGTTGGCAAGCAGCGGTGTCAAGCGCGTTCTATTGACGGTGGCGAGCCCCAGCATCGCGCCGAACAAGGCGAGCTTGACGAGAAGCAGATGGCCGTAGTGCTTTGCCGTGAGCCCCGAAAACGTGGCCACCGTGAACCAGGCGTTGACCGCCCCGGAGACGATCAAGGCAGCGACGCAGATCAGACCGAGCGCGGAGAACCGTTGCGTCACCTGGGCAAGCTCATCGAGGCGACCGGGGCCCGCGGCTCGTCGTTGCCGAGCAAACATGCCGGCCAGTGGCAGCAGGGCGCCCAACCATGAGCCGGCGGCAAGCAGGTGAATCGCGTCGGCCGCAAGGTGCAGCAGCCTTTGCAGCCCGTGCTCCGCGTTCGCGTGCCCCACCCCGGCCAGGGCTGACAGCAGCGCCGCGGCAACAGCGGTACACGCCAGGAAGAGCACGGTCCTGTGCGTTGCGTCAGGCCGAGACGCGGCGAACAGGAGCGCCGCCAGGCTCAGGCACAACACGGCGCGAGCCATCCAGATCCGACCGAAGTGGGTCTGCATCAGGACCACGCCGAGCGTCTGGCGACCGAGCGCCTGCTCGGGCGGCAAGCCGCTCATCGCAATGGCTTCGAAGGCCAGCCAGAACACACCCGAGACGATCGCCAGGGCGAGCCAGCCGGCCGATAGGCGGATGAGCCGCCGCTGCGGCTCCAATTCGCGATCGACGAGAGGTTGCCGACACGGACCCGCGATCCACACCTCGAACACCAGGCCGCCCAGCAGCGCTACCAGGGCGCCGATGTGCACGGCGCGCAGCAGGACAAAAGCTGTTTCCACAGGTTCGACTTCGTTCTCGCCTCGCCGTTACGGCGCGAGCTCGAAAGTGAAGTCTCCCTCGGTGACGTGCGTGTCGACCGACAGCACCCGCCAGTACACGCGGTACTTTCCGGGAGGCAGAGGCGGCAATGAAACCGTCATCTGCGTCTTGTCGCGGTCGGACACCGACTTGTCCCTCTCGTCCACCTGCTTGCCGGCGCCGTCGACCACCCTGAGCGTGCTGAACGCCAGCTCGAGGTCCTGCGAGAACCACAGCTCGACCCGGGCCGGAGCGCTGTGCAAGGTGCTGCCCACGGGCGGCTGCGCATGGTCGAGGAACGCATGCGCCGATGCCGAGTCGGCAACGATCAGTGCCCAGAACATCGAGACGAGCTTTACCAACGTTCTCATGGTCAACGGTCGAACAGCGGCTTGCCGAAGGTCGTCGGAAAGAAGTCGTCCAGGAAGAAGTGCAGCTGAACGAGCGCGCCCGTCCTGCCGCCCGTCTTGCCATTGACCGGAATGACGGCCTCGATGCCGAGCTGTATGTACCTGCCGGCGATGAGCACGCCCGGGTTGACGGTTCCCACCGTCAGCCCGCGGCCACGGTCGAGGGGCTTTTCGAGCGCCAGCTCCACGACCAGAACGATCCGATTGAACGGCTCGCGCAGGCCGATGTCTTTCACGAACGACTGCAGGTAGGGCAGGCTGTATTCCAGGGCGAGGCCGAGCTGGAGGACGTTCGGATGCTGCTCGGTCGTCAGAGCGCCGCTGTCGTCGGCGGTGATCGAGCGGGCCCGGGTGGGCAGGCCGATGCCTGCGCTTCCCGTGAGCGCGAACGGCCGCAGGTATTGCACGGCGTCCGGCAGGTCCCCGAAGCCCTTGCCGAAGAACAAGGTGGGCGAGACCGTGCTGAAGGAGTCGACGCCGAGACGTTTGGAACCCGAGCCGCCGATGTCCCAGTCGGCGCCGACCGACAGGATGGTCTCGTGTTCGTCGCTCTTGTAGAACTGGTACTTCGCATTGGCAGAAAAGTTGTCGAAGCCGTTCTGCGTCGGTCCGCCTTCGGGGCGCAGCCTCAGATACGTCGCACCGAAGCCAAGACCGAAGTCGGTGGTGATGCGCTTGGTGAAGTCGACCGAGAGGTCGGTTTCCGTGGTCGACGGATCTTCGCCGGTCCTCCGGCTGGTGACGGTGGGCAGCGACAGCTCATCGGCGACGAAGGGGTCGTCCGTGGCCAGGGTGGCAGGAAAGAAGCGCTTGCCCGCGAAGCCGTGCGCATCGGCGAAATCGGCGGGCAGCGAAGCGCAGACACACGCCGCTGCGATGACGAAAGTCCTGGGCGAGGCACGACGCTTTGGCCCGTGAATGAACGGGAGGCACGCGGAGGGCCCAGCGCTTGGGCTGATCCTGATCATGGGAAGCTTTCATCGACAGGTGTCCGACGGGGGCCGCGGTTGCGGCGCGAATGCGCAGCGGCGAAGCGGCTCGATGAGCAGCTTCGCGCCGGCGTGTCGTCACACCTGGATCGGGGGTCCGCGCCAGCTCGCCGGCGACCAGTCGTCTCTCGGGCGAGGCGCTGCGGTCGCTGATTCGACGACCGGGTCGTGCACCGGCGCCGAGGCCGCGACTGCCGGCGGGCTCGACGCAAGGGCGAAAGCGAAAGCCGCGACCACGCACATGCCGCAGTGGTCGAGGGAGTGCGAGTGGCCCGCCGGATGCTGCGCGGAGCCCTCGGAGGAGGAATCGTGGTGATGCGGCTCGAGCTCCGGCCCCATCGCAGCCATCTGTTCGTGATCGCTTGCCCCCGCGCTCTGGTCTGCGCCGTCACCGAGATGGATGGTGCGCGAGATCGTCGGGGCCACCGCCAGCCCGGCGAAGGCCCACAGCGTGACCCAGACGAACTTTTTCAGTTTGCGGCGATATCGATCCACGGAACGACTCTAACAAACACAGACACTCGGGCCGCCGGGCGAGGAGTCGGCCACGAGCAGGTGGCTGGCTTTTCTGCGGGATTCCGCTTGTCATGGTCAGTTGCGCGAATACGATCTCGCGTGAGAGCGACCGAGCTGCCCATGCGACTTCCTGATGCCGAAAATTGGTCTCGCCTGAGCCCGCTCATCGACGAGCTGCTCGAGCTCGAGGCCGCACCGCGCTCGGCGCGGCTGCTCGAGCTCTGCGCCCTGCACCTTGATCTCGCGGCGCCGTTGCGCGACTTGCTCGCCTCCGACGCGCCCGGCGAGCGAGGCGGCTTTCTGGTGGGTCAGGTCTTCCCTCCGGCGAGCGACAGTCCGGTTGCCGGTCAAAGGGTCGGCGCCTACACGCTGGAGCGAGAGCTCGGCGTCGGCGGCATGGGAGCCGTTTGGCTCGGTCGCCGAAGCGATGGCCGCTTCGAAGGCGAGGTCGCGGTCAAGCTGCCGCACCTGAATGCGGTGCCGGGCGGTGCCGAGCGTTTTGCCCGCGAGGCTCGCCTGCTCGGCCGCTTGTCGCATCCCAACATCGCGAGCTTGCTCGATGCCGGGCTGACGGAAAAGAGCCAGCCCTATCTGGTCATCGAGCTCGTGAACGGCGAACCCATCGATCGATGGTGCGATCAACATGGCGCGACCGTCGAGCGGCGGGTGCGGCTGTTTCTCGAGGTGCTCGCAGCCGTCGAGCACGCCCACCTGAAATTCGTCCTGCATCGCGACCTGAAGCCCGGCAATATTCTTGTCACCGCCGAAGGCCGGGTCAAGTTGCTCGACTTCGGCATCGCCAAGCTCATGGAAGCCGACGGCGTTGCCGAACAGGCGACCCTCGCCTTCTTCACCATCGACTACGCCGCGCCCGAACAGATTCAGGGAACCGAGTTGTCGACGACGACCGATGTCTACGCGCTCGGTGTCTTGCTGTTCCAACTGCTGGCTGGGCGCCATCCGACGGCGGATCCGGCGCAATCACGACTGGAGCGGATGCGGGCGGTCGTCGAAACGGAACCGAAGGCGATGTCGACGGCCGCGGCCGAAGTCACCTCGGGCATCGCGCAACGAACCTCGCTGAGCGCACCGCATGCCTTGCGCCGCTTGCGCGGCGATCT
>JBDTIO010000237.1:0-2974 GCA_039936375.1 Caldimonas sp.
GCACCAACCAGCGCATTCGCGGCTGGCTCGGCCGCGCCGATCAGTCGGCGAAAGTGCGCGGCATGTTCGTCCATCCGCCGCAGGTCGCGGAGATCGTGCGCCGCCATCCGGAGATCCGGCGCGCCCGACTGGTCGTCAGCGGCAACATGGCCGACGACCGGATGACGCTGGAGGTCGAGATCGAGGGCGTTGCGCCGCACGATCTCGGCGAGCGAATCACCGCCTCGATCCGTGACGTGACCAAGTTACGTGGCTCCGTCGCCGTGCACGCCCCGGGCGCACTGCCGAACGACGGCAAGGTGATCGATGACACGCGAAGGCCTAGCTGAAAGGGATCTTCGAAGGAATGCGGAGCATCCTTGTAATGCCACAACACCCCGGCATACAGCATCGGCGAGGCCACTGGCCGCGCCGTCAAGGCGTCTTCTCGACGCTGTTGAAATAGGCCTCCATGTTCGAGGGCAGCAGCTGGATCGAGGCGCGCAGGCCTTCGATCTCGCGCATCAGCGCCTGCTCGACGTCGCCGCGCAGCGCCGCAGCGCGGCCGAGCGTCCAGGTCGCCGGAACGTGCATGTGGACATCGAGGAAGCGGCGCCGGCCGGCCCGGCGCGTGACCATGTCGTCGAAGCGGATCTCGGGAACGGCGAAGCGCGCCAGCGTGCTGTCGATCCGCGCTCTCACCTCGGGCTCGACGGCTTTGTCCATCAAGCCGTCGACGGAGCCCCAGACGACGCGCGCGCCTTCGCGACTGATGTTGATGGCGACGAGCACGGCGATCACCGGATCGAGCCACAGCCAGCCGGTCAGCCAGACCAGGACGAGACCGACGACGACACCGGCCGACGTCCACACGTCGGCGTAAAGATGGCGGGCGTCGGCTTCGAGCGCGACCGAGCGATGCTCGCGCGAAGCGGCCATCATCTTCCAGGCCAGTGCCCCGTTCAGCACCGAGCTGCCGACGACGAGCGCCAGGCCGATACCCAGACCGTGCAGCGGTTGCAGGTTCATGAAGCGAAGCACCGCGGCCCAGATGATTGCGATCGCCGCGCCGGCGATGAGCAGGCCCTCGAAGCCGCTGGCGAAGTACTCGGCCTTGCTATGGCCGAACGGATGATCGACGTCGGCCGGCCGCTCCGCGATCGTCACCATCGCCAGCGAGAACAGCGCCGACGCGAGATTGACGAACGACTCCATCGCGTCCGACAGAAGGCCGACCGAACCGGTCAGCCACCAGCCGAGCGACTTCATGGCGATCGCGGCGATGGCCGTCGCGACCGACAAGCGCAGCAGCGTGCGTACCTGCATGACGGTCGGCTTCAGTCGGCGCCGGGCCGCTTCCCAGCCGACCGAGCGCCCTCTCGGGGCGCAGCGAACGTTACGAGCATGGGCGCAGACATCTCAGCGCAGCGTGACCCGAGCGAATTTGCGTTTTCCGACCTGGACGACGAAAGTGCCGGCGGCCAGCTTCAGGCCGCGGTCGCTGACGACGGCACCGTCGACGCGAACGCCGCCGCCCTCGACGAGGCGCATCGCTTCGCTGCTCGACGGCGCGAGGCGGGCTTGCTTGAGAACGGCGCCGATGCCGAGCGGCGCACCGTCTAGGGTGATCGATTCGATCTCATCGGGGATGCCGCCGCGAGCGCGCAGGTTGAAGTCGGCCTCGCCGGCTTCGGCCGCGCCGGCGCCATGAAAGCGCGCTGTGATCTCCTTGGCCAGCAGCACCTTGGCGTCGCGCGGGTTGCGGCCGTCCTTCGTTTCGGCCTCGAGTCGCGTGATCTCGTCGACGCTGCGAAAGCTGAGCAACTCGAAGTATTTCCACATGAGCTCGTCGCTGATCGACATCAGCTTGGCGAACATGTCGTTGGCCGGCTCCGTGAGGCCGATGAAGTTGCCCTTCGACTTCGACATCTTCTCGACGCCGTCGAGCCCCTCGAGGAGCGGCATCGTCATCACACACTGCGGCTCCTGCCCGTACTCGGCCTGCAGCGAGCGACCGACAAGCAGGTTGAATTTCTGGTCGGTGCCGCCGAGTTCGAGGTCCGACCTGAGCGCCACCGAGTCGTAACCCTGCATCAGCGGGTACAGGAACTCGTGGACGCTGATCGGCGTGCCGGCCTTGAAGCGTTTCGAAAAATCGTCTCGCTCCATCATTCGCGCCACCGTGTAGCGCGACGCGAGCTGGATCATGCCGCGCGCTCCGAGCGGGTCGCTCCATTCGGAGTTGTAACGAATCTCGGTCTTCGAGCCCTCCAGCACCAGGCTGGCCTGGGCGTAGTAAGTGTTCGCATTCGATTCGATCTGTTCGCGCGTCAACGGCGGTCGCGTCGCATTGCGCCCGGAGGGATCGCCGATGGTCGACGTGAAGTCGCCGATCAGGAAGATCACCGTGTGGCCGATATCCTGAAGCTCGCGCAACTTGTTCAGAACCACGGTGTGGCCGAGGTGGATGTCGGGCGCGGTCGGGTCGAGCCCGAGCTTGACGCGCAGCGGCACGCCCGTCGCTTCGGAACGGGCCAGCTTGGCCAGCCAGTCGCTTTCGGGCAGCAGCTCGCTGCAACGGCGCTTGGAGATCCGCATCGCCTCCAACACCGCGTTCGTGACCGGATGTTTCGCGTCCGATGGAGCGGAGACAGAAGATACAAACATAGAGGGCTTACGAGGGTGCCGCACCAGGACGGGCCGTTATACTGAAGGCGGTTTCCTACAGCACCGCCTCGAAACCTCCTACGAGGCCGGCCGAGAGCCCACGATTCTAGTGGCGACCTTGGCGGCGACGATCCACCGAAGCGCGAGCCTCCTGGCAAGCGCCGAACGACTCGAGCGACGCGCTCCACTGAATCTTGAAATCCTTGGCTCCTCTTGAAGTCGCATGGGCATACGCCGTTGCGCACGCCGCCAGCCTTGCCTCGCGCTACCCGAAGACGCTGGCTGCTTCCGTTTCGCTCGGTCTGGCCGGCTTCGCCGCCACGGCATT
>JBDTIO010000238.1:0-3964 GCA_039936375.1 Caldimonas sp.
CGCAAGCCGCGAAGAATCTCGTCGAACAACGAACGAATCGTCGATTCCCGAAATACCTTGTCACGTTTGAGATCGCGTGCGGTGACGATGAAATCCTGCAGGGTATCGCCCTGCAGGTAGTTCATGACCATGTAGACGGTTTCGTTCTCACGGAAGAAATTGAGAACCGAAACCACGCTGGTATGCGAGATCTGGGCGAGCGAGCGGCCTTCTTCGAAGAAGCTCTTCAGGCCCAGGCGATAGAGCGGCTGCTTCTCGGGCTTGACGCGCGGCGTCCACTCGCCCGGCGAGCGCTCAGCGAGCGAAGAAGGGAGATACTCCTTCAGCGCAACGAGCTTACGGTCGGCGTCTTCGCAGAGGTAGACGACGCCGAATCCACCGGCCGCCAGTTTCTTGATGACCTGGTAGCCGCCCACCACCGTGCCCGAGGGCAAAGGTGCGGGTTTGGGCTTTGACATAGTCGGTAAATAGGGGGCAAAAGCGCGTGGCAGTTTACAGCATGACCGGTTATGCAAATGCCTCGGCGAGCCCCGTTTCGCCGAGTGCGGCAGCATTGCACGAACCGCACGCAGGCGCGGCCGCAACGGTATCGATCGGTGTCGAGATGCGTTCGGTCAACAACCGTTTCCTCGACCTGTCACTGCGCCTGCCCGACGAATATCGAAGCCTCGAGCCAGCCCTTCGCGAGCTCGTGACCGGCCGCTTCAAGCGCGGCAAGATCGAGCTCAGGCTGACCGGCAGCGACACCGCCGACGCGGACCAGGCCGAGCCGCAACCCGAGCAACTGGCACACGTGGCGCGCATCGAGCACGAGGTACGCGAGCACCTGCCGGACGCGCGTACCCTCTCGGTTCACGAGGTCCTGCAATGGTGTCGCAGCAGCACGCGCCAAGACGACGCGAGCGGCGCGGTGCTCGACGCCGTCAGGCGCTGCATCGACGGCCTCACCGAAGCGCGGGCACGCGAGGGTGCGCGACTCGCGGCTGTTCTTTCGGAGCGCATCGTCCACCTGCGTGGGCTGGCCGCCGCAGCCGAGCCGCTGGTGCCGGCCGCCGTGGCGCGCCAGCAGCAGCGCTTCATCGAGCGCTGGAACGAGGCGCTCGGCAAGGTCGATGCCGCCAGCACCGTGCCGCGCGAGGCGATCGCCGATCGCGCCCTCAATGAAGCGGCGGCCTATGCGATCCGCATCGACGTCGCAGAAGAACTGGCGCGCCTGCGCTCGCACCTCGACGAGATCGGCCGCCTCATCGACAAGGGCGGCGAGATCGGCAAGCGGATCGAGTTCCTGATCCAGGAGCTGCTGCGCGAGGCCAACACCCTCGGCTCGAAGTCGACCTCAATCGAGATGACGGCAGTCTCGGTCGACATGAAGGTCGCCATCGAGCAACTGCGCGAGCAGATCCAGAACGTCGAATAGGCCCCGCGCCCTCCCTGGGGCGAGGCGGCGGTGGCGCCACGTAAACTGGCGAAAGACTTCGACCCGTCCATGGAATATCCCGGCAATCTCTTCGCCGTCGCCGCCCCGAGCGGCACGGGCAAATCGAGCCTCGTCAAGGCTCTTCTCGAGCTCGATTCGCACCTCGTGCTCTCGATCTCGCACACGACGCGAAAACCGCGCGGCCAGGAGCAGCACGGCCGCGAATATCACTTCATCGACGAGCCGGCCTTTCGCAAGATGATCGAGACCGACCACTTCGTGGAGTGGGCCGAAGTGCACGGCAACCTGTACGGCACGTCGCGCGGCGCGATCGAGGACCGGATCGTCGGCGGCCACGATGTACTCCTCGAGATCGACACCCAGGGTGCGCTGCAGATCAAGAAGCTCTTTCCCAATGCCATCCTCATCTTCCTGCTGCCGCCAACCTGGGACGAGCTGCTGGCGAGGCTGCTGCGGCGCGGTGAAGACGAGCCGGCCGTGATCGCGCGGCGCATGGCCGATGCGCGGGTCGAGGTGGCGCAGGCCCGCAGCTTCGACTTCGTTATAATCAACGCTCTTTTCGAGACGGCGCTGTTCGATCTCAAGGCGATCGTCCACTCGCAGCGCCTCACGTACGCATCGCAGCAGCGGGCCCGGCCCGCGGTCTTCGCGGCTCTCGATCTTCTCTGAGTCTCGCTTCCACGCATCGGCTGCCCGCGGCCGGCGCACCTGAAAGAACCCATGGCCCGCATCACCGTCGAAGACTGTCTCGTCAAGATCCCGAATCGCTTTCAGCTCGTGCTCGCCGCGACCTATCGGGCGCGCATGCTGAGCCAGGGCCACGCGCCCAAGGTCGAGACCAAGAACAAGCCCGGCGTCACCGCGTTGCGCGAAATCGCCGCCGGCGAGATCGGGATCGAGATGCTGCGCAAGGTGCCGGTCTAGGCCCATCTTTCTTCGCACTGAGGGATTGCCCCGCACCGGCGCCGCGGCTGCCGGTTACGCGCTAAATTCGGACATGGCCGCGCGCTCGTCCGACACCCTTTCCGACGCCAAGCAGGCGCCTCGCAAACGCCCGTCGCGCGAAGCCGTGGCCGTGGCCTCTGCCGCCACCGACGCCACCGACGCGGCGGCCGCATCGTTCGCCGCGCTCACCGGCAAGCTCGAGTACCTCGACGCCGCCGACATCCGACGGGTCCGCGACGCCTATCGCTTCGCCGACGAAGCGCACCTCGGCCAGTTCCGCGCCTCGGGCGAGCCATACATCACCCACCCGATCGCCGTGGCCGGCCTGTGCGCCGAGTGGAAGCTCGACGCGCAGGCGATCATGGCCGCGCTGATGCATGACGCGATGGAAGATTGCGGCATCACCAAGGCCGAGCTGATCGAGCGCTTCGGAGCGCCGACTGCCGACCTCGTCGACGGGTTGACCAAGCTCGACAAGCTGCGATTTTCGACGCGCGAGGAGTCGCAGGCCGAGTCGTTTCGCAAGATGCTGCTGGCGATGACGCGCGATGTGCGCGTGATTCTCGTCAAGCTTGCCGATCGTCTGCACAACATGCGCACGCTCGACGCCGTCGACCGCGCCAAGCGCAGCCGCATCGCCGCCGAGACGCTCGACATCTACGCGCCGATCGCACATCGTCTCGGCCTGAACCAGACCTATCGGGAGCTGCAGGAGCTCTCGTTCAAGAATCTGAAGCCGTGGCGCGAGGCGGCGCTCTCGAAGGCGGTGCTGAAGGCGCGCGGCTATCGGCGCGACATCGTCGAGCGGATCCAGAAGGACGTCGAAAAGGCGTTCACGCAGTCGAAGCTGAAGGCGCAGATCTTCGGCCGCGAGAAGACGCTCTATTCCATCTACGCCAAGATGCGGGAAAAGCACTTGAGCTTCGCGCAGGTCAACGACATCTTCGGCTTTCGCATCGTCGTCTCGACCTTGCCGGAGTGCTACATGGCGATGGGCGTGCTGCATCAACTCTACAAGCCGATGCCCGGCCGCTTCAAGGACTACATCGCGATCCCCAAGGCGAACGGCTACCAGTCGCTGCACACCACGCTCGTCAGCCCGCTCGGCACCGCGGTTGAGTTCCAGATCCGCACCGAGCCGATGCACGCCGTCGCCGAAAAAGGCATCGCCGCCCACTGGCTCTACAAGGAGCACGACGACGGCCCGGTGCAGGGCCAGGAGGCGCAGCGCCTGGGCGCGATGTGGCTGCAGTCGCTGATAGACATCCAGGACGAGACGCGCGACGCCAACGAATTCCTCGAGCACGTCAAGATCGACCTCTTCCCCGACGCGGTCTACGTGTTCACGCCGATGTCGAAGATCCTGGCCCTGCCGCGCGGCGCCACGCCGGTCGACTTCGCCTATGCGATCCATTCCGACGTCGGCGACCATTGCGTCGCGGCGAGCGTCAACGGCGAGCCGGTGCCCCTGCGCACGGAGCTCAAGAGCGGCGACGTGGTCGAGATCGTCGGCGCGCCGAACGCCCGGCCGAATCCCGCCTGGCTCAACTTCGTCTCCACCGGGCGCGCGCGCTCGCGCAT
>JBDTIO010000239.1:0-3980 GCA_039936375.1 Caldimonas sp.
TCGGCCAGAACCAGGGCGTGCAGTTTCCAATCGCCGAAGCGCACATCGAAGTGGAAGCGGCCGACCTGATGCGCTTCAAGGCCTGCGCCCTGTTCGACGCGCATCAGCCCTGCGGCGCCGAGGCCAATATGGCCAAATATCTGGCCGCCAAGGCGAGCTGGGAAGCGGCCAACGCCTGCATCCAGTTCCACGGCGGCTTCGGCTTCGCCCACGAATACGACGTCGAGCGCAAGTTCCGCGAGACACGGCTGTATCAGGTGGCGCCGATCTCGACCAATCTCATCCTCAGCTACATCGCCGAGCATGTGCTCGGCTTGCCGCGCTCTTTCTAGATGCTGACCCCCACGCTCTCTTCGTTCGCTGCCCCCCGAGGGGGCGCGGCTGGCCTTGGGGCGGCCCGGCGACCGGCCGGCCTGGTATGAAAGCGCTCGAAGGCATCACGGTCGTCGCGCTCGAGCACGCGATCGCGGCGCCGTTCTGCACCCGCCAGCTCGCCGACCTCGGCGCGCGCGTCGTCAAGATCGAGCGGCCGGGCAGCGGCGACTTCGCGCGCAGCTACGACACGCGCGTGCGCGGGCTGTCGTCGCACTTCGTCTGGACCAATCGCGGCAAGGAGAGCCTGGCACTCGACCTGAAGCACGGCGAGGCGCCGGTCGTGCTCGCGCGACTTCTGGAGCGCGCCGACGTGCTCGTGCAAAACCTGGCGCCGGGCGCCGCCGCGCGCATGGGCCTGTCGTTCGAAGCGCTGCATGCGAAGCACCCTCGCCTCGTGGTCTGCGACATCTCCGGCTATGGCGACGACGCAGCGACCCCCGGCCCGTATCGCGACAAGAAGGCCTATGACCTGCTGATCCAGAGCGAGTCAGGCTTTCTCTCGGTCACCGGCACACCGATGGAGGCCGCAAAGGCCGGTTGCTCGATCGCCGACATCGCTGCAGGCATGTACGCCTACTCGAACATCCTCGCCGCGTTGATCGAGCGCGGCCGGACGGGCCTGGGCAAGCGGATCGACATCTCGATGCTCGAGAGCATGGTCGAGTGGATGAGCTACCCGCTCTACTACGCCTACGACAGCGCTCCGCCGCCGCCGCGCAGCGCTGCGGCGCATGCGACGATCTATCCCTACGGGCCCTTCGCGGCCGGCGACGGCGGGGTCGTGATGCTCGGCCTGCAGAACGAGCGCGAGTGGGCGCTCTTCTGTGATCGCGTTCTCGAGCAGCCTTCGCTCGCGAGCGATCCCCGCTTCGCATCGAACGCGGCGCGCAGCGCGGCTCGCACCGAGCTGCACGCGATCATCGTTGCTTCGTTCGCGACGCTGAGCGCCGAGCAGGTCGTGGCGCGTCTCGATGCGGCGCAGATCGCGAATGCCGTCGTCAACACGATGGCCGATGTCTGGGCGCATCCGCAACTGCAGGCGCGCGGACGCTGGTCCGAAGTGCAAACAAGCGCCGGGGCGGTGCCGGCGCTGCTGCCGCCCGGCCTGGCAGCCGACACGGCACGCATGGACGCGGTGCCGGCGCTCGGCCAGCATTCCTCGGCGTTGCTCGCCGAGCTCGGTTTCGCCGCCGACGAGATCGCCCGGCTCTGCGCCGAGGGCGCGATCGAGGACGCGAGCCGATGAACAACGCACAACATCCGGGCCAAGCACTGGCGCATTTCGCGGCGACCCTGCAGATCGACGCCATTCCCGCAGCCGTGCTCGATCGCGCCGAAGACCTGATGATCGACTGGCTCGGCTCGGCGCTCGCCGGCAAGGGAGAGCGCCCCGTCGAAAGCATCACCCGTTTCGCCGAACAGATGGGCCCGTCGGAGGGCCCCAGCGAAGTGCTGATCCATCGCCGCGGCACGACGCCGCTCCTGGCGGCGCTCGCCAATGCCGCCGCGTCGCACGTCGCCGAACAGGACGACTTGCACAACGCGTCGGTTCTGCATCCGGCAACGGTGGTCTTTCCGCCCGCCCTCGCGGTCGCGCAGGCGCTCGGCCGCAGCGGCAGCGAGCTGCTGACCGCAGCCGTGGCTGGCTACGAGGTCGGCATTCGCGTCGGCGAATTTCTCGGTCGCTCGCACTACAAGACCTTCCACACCACCGGCACGGCCGGAACACTGGCCGCAGCGGCGGCCGTCGGCCGCCTGCTGGCGCTGAGCCCGGCGCAGATGGCGCATGCCTTCGGCTCGGCCGGCACGCAGGCGGCCGGACTCTGGGAGTTTTTGCGCGAGGCCGCCGACTCCAAGCAGCTGCACACCGCGCACGCCGCGGCGGCTGGCCTGACCGCGGCCTACCTCGCTGCCGATGGTTTCACCGGTGCGCACCGCATCTTCGACGGTGCACAAGGCATGGCCGCCGGGATGTCGAGCGATGCCGACGTCTCGCGCCTGGCCGATCGCCTCGGCACGCGCTGGGCATTGGCCGAGACCTCGTTCAAGTTCCATGCGTCGTGCCGGCACACGCATCCGGCGGCCGACGCGCTGCTCCAGGCCATGCGCCAGCACGCCCTGAAGGCCGGCGACATCGCCCGGGTCATCGCGCACGTGCATCAAGGCGCGATCGACGTGCTCGGCCCGGTTGTCGATCCGCAGACGGTGCATCAATCGAAGTTCTCGATGGGCACCGTGCTCGCCTTGATCGCACTGCATGGGCGGGCCGGCTTGAACGATTTCGACGCGCACTGGCGCGACCCGGACGTCACCGCCTTTTGCGAGCGGGTCGTCATGCGCCGCGACGTCGAAGTGGATGCCGCATACCCGGCCCGCTGGATCGGCAAGGTCGAGATCGACACGCTCGACGGGCGGACGCTGCAGGCTCGCGTCGACGAGCCCAAGGGCGATCCCGGCAACACGCTCAGCCGCGACGAGATCGAGGACAAGGCGATGCGCCTGGCCGCGTACCGCGACGCCGCCTCTGCCGAAGAGATGGCGCGCGCGATCTGGCGCATTCGCGCGCTGCGCGGCGCAACCCGTACCGGCTGGCTGCTCGCCGACTGAGGCGCGGCGCCGACGCGCGGCGTCGGGTTGCTCCGAATTGCAGCGCGCACGTGCGAGCCGCTATGGTCCGACGGTCGCGCTGCGGAACGCGACGGTTGTACCGGGCTCGCGTGCATGCACGGGGCCGCCGCGCCGGCACAAGGAGCCCGAAGCATGAAGTCTTTTGCCACGATCGCAGCGGCGACGCTGGCCCTCGCGTCCACGCTCGCGCTTGCGCTCGTGCCGGGCACTGCGGAGGCACAGATCATCATCAAGTTCAGCCACGTCGTCGCCGACCAGACCCCGAAAGGGCAGGCCGCACTCAAGTTCAAGGAGCTCGCCGAGAAGAAGCTGCGCGGCAAGGTGCAGGTGCAGGTGTTCCCGAACTCGCAGCTCTACGGCGATGCCAAGGAGCTCGAGGCGCTGCTGCTCGGCGACGTGCAGTTCATCGCGCCGTCGCTCTCGAAGTTCGATCGCTACACGAAGAAGCTCCAGGTCTTCGACCTGCCGTTCCTGTTCGACAACGTCGAGGCCGTCGACCGCTTCCAGTCGAGCGCGCAAGGCAAGGCGCTGCTCGAGTCGATGACCGGCCGCGGCCTGCGCGGCCTGGCCTACTGGCACAACGGCATGAAACAACTCTCCGACGACAAGGATGTGCTCAAGCGCCCGGAGGACGTGAAGGGCCTGAAGTTCCGCATCCAGGCCTCCGACGTGCTCGAGGCGCAGTTCAAGGCGCTCGGCGCGAACCCGCAAAAGATGGCCTTCAGCGAGGTCTACCAGGCGTTGCAGACCGGCGTCGTCGACGGCCAGGAGAACACCTGGTCGAACATCTACTCGCAGAAGTTCTTCGAGGTGCAGAAGACGATCGCCGAGACCAACCACGGCGTCATCGACTACATGGTCGTGACCAACGAGAAATGGTGGAGCGGGCTGCCCCCCGACATCCGCCAGGGCCTGTCCGAGGCGATGGTCGAAGCCACCGCCTACGGCAACAAGCTCGCCAACGACATCAACGAAGG
>JBDTIO010000240.1:0-2770 GCA_039936375.1 Caldimonas sp.
TCGCTCGCTGCATTTCCAGGCTGTCGCGGCATCGTCCTCGACGTCACCGACGGCGATGCGCTCAACGCCGCGATCGACGCCGTGGTTCGCGATACCGGCTTCCTGCACGTGCTCGTCAACAACGCCGGCATCACCCGCGACATGCTGTCGATGCGCATGAAGGACGACGACTGGCACGCCGTGCTGGCCACCAATCTCACCGCCGTCTTCCGTGCCAGCCGCGCCGCGCTGCGGCCGATGATGAAACAGCGCTACGGCCGCATCGTCAACATCACCTCGGTCGTCGGCGCCAGCGGCAACCCGGGCCAGGCCAACTATGCCGCGGCCAAGGCGGGCGTGGCCGGCATGACGCGCTCGCTGGCGCGCGAGATCGGCAGCCGCGGCATCACCGTCAACTGCGTTGCCCCGGGCTTCATCGAGACCGACATGACGAAGTCGCTTTCCGGAGCGCAGGCCGCTGCCTTGCTGGCCCAGATACCGCTCGGCCGGCTCGGCCAGGCGAGCGAGATCGCTCACGCCGTGGCCTTTCTGGCTTCGCCCGAGGCGAGTTACATCACCGGCTGCGAGCTGCCTGTCAACGGCGGCATGCTGATGGTCTGAGCGGGTCGTTCGCCCTCTTCGCACCGAGGCGAAAGGTCATGCCCGCGCCGGCTTTTGCACAGGTTGTCAAGCCGTAGAATCCGCGTCTACTTTTTCACACACTCCTGGAGGAGTCATGAGCGACATAGAAGCACGAGTCAAGAAGATCATTGCCGAGCAACTGGGCGTTCCCGAGGCCGACGTCACCAACGAAAAGGCGTTCGTCGCCGATCTGGGCGCCGATTCGCTCGACACGGTCGAACTCGTGATGGCGCTCGAAGACGAATTCGGCATCGAGATCCCCGACGAAGAAGCCGAGAAGATCACCACCGTCCAGCTGGCGATCGACTACGCCCAGAAACACCAGAAAGCGGCCTGAACCCGGCACGCCTGCTGCCGATCGCTACGTTCATGAGTTCCCGCCGCGTCGTCGTCACCGGGCTCGGGCTGATCAGCCCGGTCGGCAACAGCGTTTCCGAAGGCTGGCAGAACCTGCTCGCCGGCCGCACCGGCATCGCCAACATCACGAAGTTCGACGCAGCCGCCTTTTCCTGCCGCTTCGCCGGCGAGGTGAAGGGATTTCAGGTCGAGGACTATTTCCCGGCCAAGGATGCGCGGCACATGGATACGTTCATCCATTACGGTCTCGCCGCATCGATCCAGGCGGTTCGCGACGCCGGCCTGCCGACGAACGACAAGCTGAGCCAGGAAGAGGCCGAGCGCATCGGCTGCCTGATCGGATCGGGCATCGGCGGCCTGCCGCTCATCGAGGAAACCAAGGCCGAGCTCGAGAAGCGCGGACCGCGTCGCATCACGCCGTTTTTCGTGCCGGCGTCCATCATCAACATGATCTCCGGGCATGTCTCGATCATGTTCGGCTTCCAGGGGCCCAATCTCGCGATCGTCACGGCCTGCACGACCGGCCTGCATTCGATCGGCATGGCCGGCCGCCTGATCGAGCACGGCGACGCCGACGTCATGATCGCCGGCGGCTCGGAAGCCACCCTCTCGCCGCTCGGCCTCGGCGGCTTCGCCGCGGCGCGCGCGCTGTCGACGCGCAACGACGATCCGTCCACCGCCTCGCGGCCGTGGGACAAGGATCGCGACGGCTTCGTCCTCGGCGAGGGCGCCGGTGCCCTCGTGCTCGAGGAGTACGAACATGCGAAGCGGCGCGGCGCCAACATCTACGCCGAGCTCGTCGGCTTCGGCATGGGTGCTGACGCCTTCCACATGACCGCGCCGAACGTCGATGGCCCGAAGCGGTCGATGCTTGCCGCGCTGCGCTCCGCGGCCGTCGATGCCGACCAGATCCAGTATCTCAACGCGCACGGCACGTCGACGCCGCTTGGCGACGTCAACGAGACCAACGCGATCAAGCTGGCGTTTGGCGATCATGCAAAAAAGCTCGTCGTCAACTCCACGAAGTCGATGACCGGCCACCTGCTCGGCGGCGCCGGCGGCATCGAGTCGGTGTTCACGGTGCTGGCCGTGAAGAACCAGGTCTCGCCGCCGACGATCAACATCTTCAACCAGGATCCCGAGTGCGACCTGGACTACTGCGCCAACGTCGCAAGGGAAATGAAGATCGACTACGCCGTCAAGAACAACTTCGGCTTCGGCGGCACCAACGGCACGCTCGTCTTCAAGCGGGTGTGACGGCGCCCGCAGGCGCGCACGATGCGCGGCTCTCCTTCCTGCGTCATCGCAGTTCGCCGATCCGGCGTCTGGCGGTGCACGGTCTGCGTCGTCGCTGCGGCGTCGCTGGCGTCGCTCGTGGCATGGGTGCTCCTCGCACCGGCAGGCCACGGCTTGGCGGCCCGGATCGCGGTCACACTCGACGGCTTCGCTGTGTTGGCTCTGGGCGCATCGCTGCTCCGCGTGCAGGCCACCGGGTTGCAATGGGACGGTTCCGGCTGGACGTTTCGCGATCTCGGCCGCTCGTCGACAGCGCCGGTGGCCGGCGAGCTCGAAATCGCGCTCGACCTGGGTGCCTTCCTGTTGCTGAGACTCACATCGCGTGCCGACTCGGGGCGACGCTCGATCCGCTGGATTCCGGTCGAGCGGCGAGGCCTCGAACGCGAATGGCACTCGTTTCGCTGTGCTGTATATTTGCCGCGCCCCGCCGCCGGCCTGGCCAGCGCCGCGGATCCCCGACCCCACTGAATGAATGCTCCCGACGCCGACGCTCCGC
>JBDTIO010000241.1:0-4365 GCA_039936375.1 Caldimonas sp.
GATCCCGTTATCGCGCACTTCAATCGTTGCTTCTCCGTTCTCGACGGTCGCGGCGAGCTGAATTCGTCCGCCCGATCCGGTGTACTTGGCACTGTTCGTCAGCAGGTTGCTGAAGACCTGCGCAAGGCGAGTGAGATCGGCGTCGAGATAGACGTCTTCCGTTGGCAGCGTAACGAGCAACTCCTGTCCGGCAGCCTCGACCGCCGGGCGAGCGCCTTCCACTGCATGCATCACCACCTGACTCAACAGCACGCGTTCGCGGCGCAACGTCAGCTTGTTCAGCGTGATGCGTGAGATGTCGAGCAGGTCCTCGATCAGTCGGACCATGTGTCCGAGTTGACGGTCCATCATCTCGCGGGCCGTGGCGATCGCCGTTTCGTCCTGCGAAAGCCGCAGTACCTGCAGGCCAGTACGAATCGGCGCCAGTGGATTGCGCAGCTCGTGCGCCAACAGGGCGATGAAATCATCCTTCTGACGATCGGCTTTCCGCAGATCACTGATCAGGCGCAGGCGCTCATACGCGACCGCAGCGTAATGCGACACAGCGGCAAAGAACTCGACTTCGTCCGGTTCGAACGCCTCACGTGTCGAACTGGCGAAGGCGATGGTTGCCAGCAGTCGTCCATTGGCGACCAGCGGAAAGCAGGCGCAGCTGTTGACGCCAATGCGCCGCGTCGTTGCAAGATGCGCGTCGGTCGAGCGTTGAATCGACGCGGCAATCATTGGCCGCCGGTCGAGGGCCACGGTACCGGACAGCCCTTCGCCGAACTGGATGCGCCGCACGCTGTCAGCGATATCCGGTGGCACGTTGATGGCGGATTGCAGCATCAGTGATTCGCCCGAGTCGTCGACGACAAACGAATAGCAGCTGTCGATCCCGAAGTGCGGCGCGATGCGCGCGTAGAGATCGTCAATCATCCGCTTCGGGTCATCGCTCGTCAGCAGTGCGGTGGCGGCCACACCCAGCAGTTCGCGCCGCTCGGTCTGCGTCTGCAGGAGCTTGTCGGCGCGCACCGAGTCTGTCACGTCGCGTGTGGTGCCAGCAACTGATTCCACCTCACCGTTGGCATCGAACACCGGCGTGAAGATGTACTCGTAGATGCGAGTGCCGTTCGTGCCCGTGAACGGGACCTGCCCGCGGATCATCTCGCGACTCTGACGCACCTGGTCGATCTCGCGACCGTGCATCTCCGCATGCCACGGTTCGTACCCGACTTCGAGGAAGGTCTTGCCGACAACCTCATCCCAGCTTTTGCCGAACATTGCCAGCAACGCGTCATTGGCGTAGGTGAAATGGTGCCCGAGATCAAAGACGTAGATGAAGTCCGGCGTGCGCGACATGATCGTCTCGTACAGGCGCGCGCGGCGATCGCTCTCCTTTCGCAGGGCACGCAACGCGTCCTCCGACCGGGCCCGTTCGATCAGCGGACACACACGGGCCACGACATCGTTCAACAGCGCCATGTCGTGTCCACTCCAGTGTCGCGGCGTGGAGCAGGTAACGCCGAGAACTGTCGTCCAGTCGCCTTCGCGCCGGAACGGTTGCACTGCATACGAGCGAATGCCCAGGCGCAGGTAGCTGTCGATCGAATCGCTGATCAATGGATTCGTTTCGACGTCGTCGACGGCGAGGTCGCCCTGGGCGTACTGCTCCCACCATTCGAATCCGCCGAACTCGAAAAGCGAGAAGGTGCCAGCAAGCGACGGAGCATCGTCGCTGACATAGTTCTCTCCAACGATGATCCGGTCTTCACTCGGCAGGCATTCCACGAAATAGCATCGATGCACATTGAGATACCGGCCGACAGCGGTGATCGTTGTGCGGGTCAGTTCTGCTGCGGTGCTGAGCGGGGCGAGCTGGATCGCGAGGTCTGCGAGAAATACCTTCATCGCATCCTGGCGCTTCTGCGCCGTGATCTCGGTCGCGAGCGCCATCGTCGCTTCGGGCTTCCCGTGTTCGTCGCGCACCGTCGAGACGGAGACTGTTACCCACACTTCGGCGCCCTGCTTGTGGCGATAGCGGCGATCGACCAGGTAGGTAGCCGGGTTGTCGAGGCGCATGGCATCGAGATTTGCCATCGTGCCTGCCACATCGTCCGGATGTTTCAAGTCGAGAATGTTCAGCTGCATCATCTCGGCTTCGGTATAGCCGAGCATGTCGCACCAGCGCTGATTGACGAGGATGAACTGGCCAGCGAGGTCGAGCAGCATGATTCCGCTGCCCGCCTGGTCGAAAATGGCGCGGTAACGCGCTTCGTTCTGCTGGGTCGACGGGGCTGTCACGATGCCGAACATTAACCCTTCGGCCGCTCGTCTGTCAGCCAGTTCCAATCGACTCGAGTTCGACCCAGCGGGCGGTGAGGACGTCGATTTCGGGGCCGAGGCCGGTGATGCGCTTCTTCGCTTTGGCCACTGCCGCCCGGTCCCGCAGGAAGGTGGTGTCCGCCATCGCCGTGAAGAGTTCCGTCCGCTCCTTCTCGGCTGCCTCGATCCGGGCCGGCAACTTCTTCAGTTCGTCTGCCTCCTTGAAGGTCAACTTGCGAACCTTTTCCTGTTTGGGAGTGGACGCAGGCTTCGCTGCGGCGGATGGGCGCGTGCCGTCGGTGACTAGCGGGCGCTGACGTACCCAGTCGCTGTAGCCGCCGACGTACTCGCTGACGATCCCTTTCCCTTCAAACACGAGCGTGCTGGTGACCACGTTGTCGAGGAAGGCACGGTCGTGGCTGACGAGCAGCAGGGTGCCGTTGAAGTTGAGGAGCATCGCTTCCAGCAACTCGAGCGTCTCGATATCGAGATCGTTGGTCGGTTCGTCGAGCACCAGCAGGTTGAACGATCGAGTGAAGAGACGCGCCAGCAGCAGTCGATTGCGCTCGCCGCCCGATAGCACCCGCACGGGAGTGCGCGCGCGCTCTGGCGAGAAGAGAAAGTCCTGCAGGTATCCCATCACATGCTTGCGTGCGCCACCGATCTCGATGTACTCGGTGCCGGACGCGATGTTCTCGAGCACCGTCTTGTCCGGGTCGAGCTGTTCGCGAAGCTGGTCGAAGTACGCAACTTCCAGGTTGGTGCCGAGCCGAACAGTGCCCTCGTCGGGAACAAGCGTGCCGAGCAGCAGCTTGAGCAACGTGGTCTTGCCGGATCCGTTGGGGCCGATCAGGCCGATGCGGCTGCCGCGCAGGATCGTGGTGGTGAACCGGTCGACGATCAGCCGGTCGCCAAAGGAGAGCGACAGATTCTTCGCCTCGACCACGAGGCGGCCAGAGCGCTCGGCTTCATCGGCACGCAGGTTGACCTGACCCACGCGGTCGCGCCGAGCTGCCCGATCGAGACGCAGCGCCTCCAGTGCCCGGACGCGCCCTTCGTTACGGGTGCGGCGCGCCTGAATGCCGGTGCGGATCCAGACCTCTTCAAGGGCCAGCTTCTTGTCGAAGAGTGCCCACTCGCGCTCCTCGTTGGCGAGCGCAGCGTCCTTCTTTTCCAGGTAGGCATCGTAACCGGTGCCCCAGTCGAGCAGCCGGCCACGATCGAGTTCGACGATCCGGGTCGCGACGCGGCGCAGGAAGGCGCGATCGTGTGTCACGAACACCAGCGAGATGCCGCGATCGATCAGGTACGTCTCGAGCCATTCGACCGCGGCAACGTCGAGGTGGTTGGTGGGCTCGTCGAGCAATAGCACGTCCGGCTCGCTCACCAGCGCGCGCGCCAGCAAGGTCTGCCGCTTACGGCCGCCCGACGCTTCGGCAAAGATGGCGTCCGGATCGAGCGAGAGGTGGTCGAGCGCCGCTTCCACGACTGAATGAATCTGCCAGGCGTTGGCCAAGTCGAGCGCCTCGTGGAGGCGTCCCAGCTCGCGCATGGCGGCGTCATTCGCGTCGAGCTGCACGCGGTGGCTGGCATCGTGATAGCGGGAGAGGAGCCGCCCGGTTTCTCCCAGCCCGGCGGCGACGACATCAAAAAGCGTCCCCGACATTCCCTCGGGAACCTCTTGATCGAGCCGGGCCACCCGGATGCCGGTCTGCTTGACCAGCTCGCCCTGTGCCAGCGGCAGCGTGCCATCGAGAATCTTGAGGACGGTGCTCTTGCCGGCACCGTTGCGGCCGAGGAGTGACACCCGTTCGCCGCGATCGAGCGTCATGCCGGTGCCCGCCAGCAGTGGTGGGCCACCAAAGGCAATGGTGGCCTCCTGCAACGACAACAGCGCCATCAGCGATTGACCAGTAGGGAAATCATGGCGGAAAATAGCCGATGGCGTGCGAATGCGGAGCAGTGTCGTCGTCCAAGCGAGACGGTCCTCACCCGGAGCAGCACGATGGCCCGCACCGCGAAGTCGAGCGCCAAGTCGCCCGAAGCACGTCGCTCGCCGGG
>JBDTIO010000242.1:0-12930 GCA_039936375.1 Caldimonas sp.
GTCGAGTCGCCCTCCGGGGCCTCGACCTTGATCACGTCCGCCCCGTAGTCCGCGAGGATCTGACTGGCCAACGGGCCGAAGATCACGCTGGTCAAGTCAACGATTCTGACTCCGCGTAATGGCGCTAGGTGCACGGCGTCTCCTCTATGCTTGATCGATCATGGCATCGCACAGGTGAGGCGTCTATCTCTTCGCGAACGGGCGTGCCTAGAATCAGCCGTTCAACCTCCGGGGGACGTATGACCGCGTACGTGATATTCGAGGTGACGATTCGCGATGCCGAGAGGTGGAACGACTTCTCGCGGCAACTGAAGCCGGTCCTCGACGCTGCCGGCGCCCGATACCTCGTGAAGGGAGGTATTCCCAGGACCCATGAAGGCGACTGGACACCGCTGCGGCTCAGCATCTTGGAATTTCCGTCCAGAGAAACCCTTGATCGCTTCTATGACGGAGCTGACTATCAAAGGCTCATCGCGCTCCGGAACGAATTCAGTTCAGCCCGGTTCGTCAGCGTCGAGGGTCTTCCTACATGAGCTGTCGCGCCTGCTCGACGTGAATTGCATGTCCTCTATCGAGGCTGTTTCGACTTATTCGACCTCTGCTCCCGAACTCAGATCCTTCGCTGTCCGTCGAGAAATCGCGGGGGATGGAATTGGGACCGAGTCGAACTGAACCGCAAACAACCGCCACTCGCCCGGAACGCCTCGAAGCACACGCGCACCTCGATCCTCGAATGCAATGCCTGATCCGATGACGAGGTCCTTTACCGTAGACGATACGAGCAGTTCGCCTGGCTCTGCTGTGGCAGCGATCCGCGCCCCAACGTGCACTGCCATGCCGCCAATCCGGCCCTGTAGACGTTCGCACTCGCAGATGTGAATTCCTGCTCTGATCGCGATGCCAAGAGAGCGGATGTTCCTGTTGATCTCGCAGGCGCATCCAACAGCAAGTGCTGGAGCCTCGAAAGTAGCCAGGAAACCATCTCCCGCAATGTCGATCTCGCGTCCGTCGAATCGATCAAGTTCTTGGCGAACCATCGCGTGGTGCTTCGCAAGGAGGTCGCGCCAAGCCTGGTCGCCCAACGCTGCCAGGTGTTCGGTGGACGACACGATGTTGGTGAAGAGGACAGTCTTGACTTCTCGTGCATAGCCGCTGTCTTGTGTTCCGTCTCCCTTGCAAGAGACGTCTATGCAAGACCTCGGCCGCTGAACCCGGGGACGCCCCAAGCTCTTCGCGCAGCGTCGCGGAAGCGCTTCTGACATACGAACAACTGCGCCGTCTGCGAGCGTCGCGCGGAACTCTGCCTCACCGACGCGAAATGGCAGCTTGTACTTCCGTATCGGCACATCGGCGAGATTCTGTGAAGCCGTCCAGTCGGAATTCAGCTCTTCCAGTGCGCGGACAGGGCCGATCACGAGCGAGTTGAGAATCCTGTCCTAGCCCTTCAAACAGATGATCGCGCTGTCGATCATGGCGCTGTTGGCCTTGACCTATGTCTTCGTTGGGGGCACGGGCAACGGCGCAGGCGCGTTCGGCGGGTGCGGCGTGGTGGTGGTCGGCGCCGGCTTGTTCGCGAGATGGTGGCCGACGGCGCAACCGGCGACCGCGCCGATGACGGCATGGTGACCGGCGACGTGGCCGGCGACGGCTCCCACCGCCGCACCCTTCAGGCAGCCCTTGGCGCTCGCTGCGCCGCCCGACGCCGCGAGCAGCAGCGCAAGAGGAATCATGATCAATCTGGATTTCATTCATTTCTCCTGCTGTAGCAAGACGCGCGACGGTATGTGGCTTTTCGTCATGGGGCTGGAGACGGCTCTGCGGTTCGGCCGAATTCGCCTCGTTCCAGGGGCACGAAGATCCACAAGAGCACGTAGACGAGCAGGCCCGTCCCCCCGCACAGGGCGAGGACGGTGAACAACGCCCGCCAGATCCAGGACGCAAGACCGGTCATTCGCGTGATGCCTCCGCAGACGCCGCCGAGCCATCGGTCGCCTCTGCTGCGGCGCAATGCGTTGATCGCCGCCAGTGCCGGCGCTTCGTCGCCTGCCGACGCGGCGCCGCTCAGCACGCGCGCCTTCGCGCGAGCGAATTCGTCGTCCGACAGGACACCGTTGCGATGCAACTCTCCCAGTTTGTACAGCTCGTCGCTCTCAGACATTTCGCGCTCCGGTTTCGATGCAATGCCGCCAGCGTAAGGCATTGCCGGCTGCGCACCAGCGGATTGCGACGGACTGCGGATCGCTGCGACAGGTGTCGCATCACGGTGCCCCAGCCGAATGGAGTTCGCGTTTTCCGGTGCATCGGCGCCGGTCGTCGGATCTCGCCGCTCGCGGCGCGCTCGGCAATGCCTTGCCACGGACCGCGAACGAGTGTTCGGTGCGCGGCGGCAGCGGCGACAATCGTGTCGAGAACGGAGATGTTGCAGCACCGATGGGCGTCCTCGACCCTGCGCGCTGGGCCCGGCTGAGCCCGCGGATCGACGAGCTGCTGGAGCTCGCGCCGGCAGAGCGCGCGCGGCGTCTAGATGCCATCGCCACCGACGACCTGGCTACGGGCGCCGAATTGCGGTCGCTTTTGCGCGCGCGCGACGATGCCAGTGCCGCGGCCTTTTTGTCGGAGTCCGGCACTGCCGCATTCATGCCTGTTCATGCTGCGGCGGCCGATCAGGTCGGCGCGTGGAGTCTGATCGACCTGATCGGCGAGGGCGGCATGGGCAGCGTCTGGCGCGCGCGGCGCAGCGACGGCCGCTTCGAAGGCGAAGCGGCGGTCAAGCTTCTGAGAACCGGGTTGTTCGACCGCTCCGCACAGGAACGCTTCCGGCGCGAGGGAGCCATCCTCGCCAAGCTGCGCCAGCCCGGCATCGCGCAACTGCTCGACGCCGGGGTCACTGACAAGGGCCAGCCCTTCCTGGTGCTGGAGCTGGTGCATGGCGAGCCGATCGACCGCTGGTGCGGGGCCCACTCACTAGGGGTACGCCAGCGCCTCCAGCTCTTCCTGCAGGTGCCCGACGCCGTGGCGGTGGCGCATGGCCAGGGGGTGATTCACCGTGACCTGAAGCCATCGAACATCCTTGTCGACGACACCGGCCACGTGAAGCTGCTCGACTTCGGCATCGCTCATCTGCTGCCCGGCCCGAGCGACGCGGAACAGACGGCACTGACACGCGAGGCCGCGTTGGCGCTGACGCCGCGCTACGCCGCGCCCGAGCAGTTCCAGAAGAGCGAGCTGTCGATGTCGACCGACGTGTACGCGCTCGGTATCGTGCTCTATGAACTGCTCACTGGCGCGCACCCGAGCGGTCTGCCGCAGGGGGCATCGGCGCTTGAGCACATGCAGGCGGCGACCCTGGGGCGCTGTATCGCTGCGAGCTCGGCGGCGCCGGCACTGCGACGTGAGCTGCGTGGCGACGTCGACACCATTCTCGGCAAAGCGTGTGCCGTCGAGCCGCAGGCTCGCTACGCCTCGGCCCAGGGGCTGCGCGAAGACCTGCAGCGCCATCTGGCGAACGAGCCCATCGTCGCGCGGCCTGCGACCCTCTGGTACCGCGCCGGCAAGCTCGTGCGGCGCCGGCCGCTCGAAACGGCGGTGATCGCCGCAGTCGCCATCGCCGTGCCCGCCGGAGCGCATGTGCAAGTCGCCGTGCTGCTGTCGCTAGGCATTGGCACCGGTGTCGCCCTCTGGCAGCTGCGGCGCGCTAAGCAGCAGGCGGATCGAGCCCGTGCCGAGCAGCAGCGTGCCGAAGCGGTCACGAGCTTCATCGCCTCCACCTTCAGCCAGGCGGTGCCGCGCCAGGGCATGGGTGGCGTTGTCACTGCGGCCGATCTGCTGCACTCGGCGCACGCACGCGTGCGCAGCGAGCTGCGCGGCCAGCCGGCCGTGGCCGCCGAGTTGCTCGCCATTGTCGGCGACAGCTTCCATGAGCTGGGCGACGTGGCCGCCGCCAATGGCGTGCTGCCCGACGCCGTCGAGCGTTGCGAGCAGGCGTTCGGGCCGACGCACCCGATCACACTGCACGCGCGAACCGGGCTGGCGCATGCCCGCGTCGTTCAAGGCGAGCTCGATGCCAGCGAGCGCATGCTGCCCGGGCTGCTCTCGGACCTGCGCAGCGCGATGCCAGCCAGCGCAGTCGATCTGGTCGCCGCGTTGCGCCACTCGAGCTATGTGCTGACCAAGCGCGGCAACGAGGACGCGGCGGTCGCAGCCCTCGACGAAGCCTTGACCGTCGCCCGCGACCACCTCGGCCCCGCCCATCGGCGCACGCTCGAGACCGTGGGCCTGCTCGGCAACACGCTCGCGACGTTCGGCCGCAACGAGGCCAACATTGTGCTGCTGGAGCCGGTCGTGCGAACGGCTTGGGAGGTGCACGGCGTGAAGCGACCAAATACCGAGCTGGCGCGGCTGGAGGGCTTTCTGGCCAGCTCGATGATCGCGGTGGGTCGCCTCGTCGAGGCGGAGAACCTGCTGCGGCAAGTCCTCGCCGACCAATGGGCGCTCGACGGCTGCGACACGATCCGCAATCGATTCACCCGCAACATGCTCGCCCTGGTGCGGGCCGGTCGAGGTGACCTCGATGAGGGCATCGCGTTGATGCGGCAGACGCTGGCGGCAGAGGAGCGCTTGGTTCCCACGCCTACCGTGGACACTGGAACGATGGTCTCGCAACTGGGCGAGATGCTGGTCGAGGCGGGGCAGTTCGACGAGGGGCTGGCGGCCATCGAGCGCGCCGAAGCCTTGGTGGTCGCGGCCGGCGGCGCGGGGCAGCGCTATCCGTCACTTCGCCGGCGTGTCCGGCGCGCCAACGCGTTGCTCGTTGCCGGACAGGCGGCGGGGGCGCTCGACGAGGTGACTTCGGTGCTGGAGCTCGTCGGCGAATCCGACGGGTGGATTCCGGCCGTCGCGCTGCGCGTGCGCGTTGCCGCGCTGCTCGCCTTGTCCCGCCTCGTCGAAGCGGAGCATCTCTTGTCGGGCATGTTGATGCAGTCAGCAGGTGAGCATGTGAGCTCGGTCAACCGTGCGCGTGCCTATCTGGAGGCAGCGGCACTGCGCCAGAGCCAAGGTCGTCCAAGCGAAGCGGCAACATTCGCACAAGACGCGCTGCAATTGCTGCAGCCGACGCAGATTGTCGAATCGCGGCTGCTTCGTCGGGCTCGGGAAATGGCTCGCCGCGCCAGCGAGCCGAAACTCAGGCGGCCTTCATCCGCTTGATCCGGCGCTTCGCCGCGCTCGTGATAAGACTTCGCCCGAGCTCCGAGGCTCGCCCGAAGACTCCGTCGCCTTCTTGAAGCTTCGACGCACCGCGTCGCGTTCGACCACCGATCCTCGACCGTGAGTTGCCATCCAACTGGTTAGATCTCATGTCTCAATAGGCTGTTCATCCGGTCGTGTCTCCTGGAGAGTCTGAGGCGCCAATAACTCCAGTCTCCCAGAACCTTCCGGGTGAACAACCTATTGAGACATGAGTGCTTAGACGTCGCGGGTGAGGGCCATCGCCACGCTCAAAACCGCGTCATCGATCGATGCACTGGTATCGGCGATCCCGGGCGCCCGCTCGTTGCGATCCCGCTCGAGTCGTCGTTCTTCGTCGGCCACTCGCAGGGAATGGCGCTCGGTCGCGGAGTAGACGATCGACTCGGGCAGAACGGCACCGCAGGATTCGCACTTCGGATAGCGCCGATTGAAGACCCGAAAGCCGCAGGCCGGGCAGACCAGCGCGGCAGGCGCGGTTGTGGTCTCCGCCGCGCCATCGAGGCTCGCGGCGCCCACCGGGTTCGATGCCGATCTGGTTGAAGCTTGCGCTGTCTGCTCGCCGTCCATTCCTGCGTTGCCTGGCATCACCAACTCCGAGAGTGAGAGAACTGGGCCAACATAGTCGCGTTGAGCCGAGGCCGCGCCAGGACGGTTTGCCAACGCCATGTAGGACACGCGGACGCCGCCCGAAGGTAAGGGTTCGGCCTGCACCGAACCATGGCAGGGAAGAACACGCGCAATCATGGCCATGCCGATTGGAGAACTCGATGAAGAAGCAAATCATCCGCGTTGGGACCGCTCGCCACCTACCTCGAGAAATACACGTTGGTGGGAAAATTCGGCGTCGTCAACGCGGTCTACGCCCGCTGTTTTCCGAAAGATCCGCCAGCGCGAATCTTCATCAACGTAGCGTCGCGGCCGCATAGAGCCTCAACACCATGACCCATTCCGCTCAATCCATTGCCGCCAAACGGCGCACCTTCAGGCAATTGCACGAATCCGGCTGCTTCGTGATTCCGAACCCCTGGGATGCGGGCAGTGCGCACTTCCTGCAGAGCCTGGGCTTCAAGGCACTGGCGACGACGAGCTCCGGCTTCGCCTGGTCGGTGGCTCGGCCCGACGGCGCGGCGTCGCGAGCGCTCGTGCTCGGTCACATGCGCGACATGGTGGAGGCCACCGACCTGCCCGTCAACGCCGACTTCGAAAGCGGCTATGCCGCCGACCCGGCAGGCGTTGCCGAAAGCGTGCGCCTCGCCATCGACACCGGCGTGGCCGGTCTGTCGATCGAGGACGCAACCGGCCAGCCGGCGCATCCGCTGTTCGAGCTCGACGTTGCCGTCGCCCGGGTTCGCGCCGCTCGCGGCGCCATCGACGAGGCCGGCGGCGACACGCTGCTGGTGGGCCGCGCCGAAAGCTTCCTGGTCGGCCAGCCCGATCTCGATGAGACGATCGTCCGGCTCGAGGCCTACGCGAATGCCGGCGCCGATTGCCTCTACGCGCCCGGCATTCGCACCCGGGAACAGATCGCCGCCGTGGTCGCCGCCGTGGCGCCGAAACCGGTCAACCTGCTGATCGGCTCGGCGAGCGAGCTGACGCTGCAGGACATCGCTGCGCTCGGCGTCAGGCGCGTCAGCGTCGGCGGCGCGCTGGCCCGTTCGGCGTGGGGCGGGTTCATGCGCGCGGCCCGACGGATCGCCGAGCAAGGCCGGTTCGACGGCTTTGCCGACGCGGCATCGGGGCAGGAGCTCAACGCGTTGTTCCGGGCCTCGAAGCAGGATCGCCTTTCTTAGAAAAGGCGCCCGACATGTTTTCCGTGTTGTTCGAAGTGCGACCCAGGCCGACTCGATGGGACGCCTATCTGGGCATCGCCAGGATGCTGAAGCCGGAGCTCGAACGGATCGATGGCTTCGTCGACAACGTGCGCTACCGCAGCCTCACGCGCGAGGGATGGATTCTTTCGCTCTCCCAATGGCGCGACGAGAAGTCGCTGGTGCGCTGGCGCACACAAGCCCGTCATCAAGGGGCGCAGGAAAAGGGCCGCATCGAAGTGTTTCTCGACTATCACCTGAGGGTGGGTCAGCTGACGCGTGACACCCGGCTGCCCGGCGGCCAGGAATTGCTCGAACAACGACTCGACGAGACCGAGACCGGCAAGGCCACCACGCTGACCGTGATCGACGCCCGGCGGCCGGCCGATGCGGTAAGGCAGGCACGGCCGGACGAGGTCGCTGAATGGCTTGGCCTGCAACCCGGCGCGCCGGAGCTCGTCACGTGGGACGTTTTCGATGCCGTGCTGGCGCCCGGCGACATCGTGCTGCTTCTGTCGTGGCGCACCCGGGCCGCGTCGGAAGCCTTCGAGAAGGCGGCACCTCTGGCCGCCGGCGCAAGGCTTCGCCAGATTCGCGTCGTCCGCGACTACGGCATGTTCGACCGGCACGAATCGCCGCAGTACTACCCCGACGTCGCGCCTTCATCGACCGGTTGAACGTGCCGGATCGGCCGACTCTGCCGCGCACGGATTCCGTCATGAGCACGTGCTGCGGCACAGTATTCGGCCCTGCTCAGGTTTCCCCTGATTGTTCGGGGCCGACCTCGGTGCAACCCTCCTGCCCATCCGTGTCCTGCCTCGAACCTGCGGCTGCTGCCGCTTCAGGGACCTGACCCGGGTCCAACCGACAGCAGGAGACACGCCATGACCACGCCGCTTTTTTCGCCCGCGCCGATGACGCGAATTCTTTGCGCAGGCGTCGTCTGCCTGGGCTTCGCGGCAACGGCCGGGGCGGCCGATCCGATCAAGATCGGCGTCATCGCCGAGGCTCAGGCGATCGCCGGTGCGTCGATTCCCCAGGCGGCGCAGATGGCGGCCGACGAGATCAATGCGGCGGGTGGCCTGAACGGCCGCAAGATCGAAATCGTCACCTACGACAACAAGAGCTCGTCGACCGACTCCGTGCGGGCGTTCCAGCGCGCGGTCAGCGAAGACAAGGTCAGCGCGGTGATCGCCAGCTACGTGAGCGAGGTCGTGCTGGCCCTCGAGCCTTGGGCGGCGCGCCTGAAGATGCCGATGATCACGCCCGGCGCTGCCAGCAACGAGATCAGCAAGAACGTTCACAACGACTACGAGCACAACAAGTACACCTTTCACGGTTACCTGACGTCGACGGCGCTGGCGCAGGAAGTCTGCGATGCCGCCAAAGACCTGCTCGTCGACGCGCGCAAGATGAAGACCGCGGTCGTCATGAGCGAAGACGCGGCGTGGACCAAGCCGCTCGACGAGTCGTATCTCGAATGCCTGCCCAAGGCCGGCCTCAAGGTGCTCGATCACATTCGCTTCTCGCCCGACACGACCGACTTCACGCCGATCTTCAACAAGATCGAAGGCTCGAAGCCCGACGTCATCATTACCGGCATCTCGCACGTCGGCGTGCAACCGACCGTCCAATGGAAGAGCCAGCAGGTGCCCGAGCCGATGGTCGGCATTTCCTCGCAGGCGAGCAACAGCACGTTCTGGAAAGACACCAACGGCGCCACCGAAGGCGTGCTCTACCAGGCGGTCTCCGCCCCCGACGTGGCGGTGACCGCCAAGACGATTCCGTTCGCCGAGAATTTCAAGAAACGCTTTGGCAACTACCCTTCGTACTGCGGCTACACGGCCTATGACGAGGTCTACTACATCGTCGACGCGATCAAGCGTGCCGGCTCGACCGACCCCGACAAGATGGTCGCCGCACTCGAGACCACCGACTGGGTCGGCACCATCGGCCGGACCCAGTTCTATGGCAAGAACGAGCCGTTCACCCATTCGCTGCGCTACGGCAAGGACTTGAGCGGCCTCATCCTGCAGTGGCAGAACGGCAAGCAGGTCACCGTCTGGCCGGCGGCGCTTGCCGCCGGCAAGATCGCCTTTCCGAGCTTCATCAAGACTGCCGGCCGTTGAGTCGGGCCGCTGTCTGCGGCACAGGCGCGCCGCCGGATCGCATGCCGCCTGAGCGCGGTTCGATCGCGATCGGCGCGGCGCGGGCGCGCCCATGATCGCGACCCAGATCCTCGTCGACGGCTTCGCCATCAGTGCGCTCTACGCACTGGGCGCGACCGGTTTCACGCTGATCTTCGGCGTCTCGGGCGTTCTGAACCTGTCGCACGGCGCGCTGATGGTGCTCGCCGCGGTGATCGCCTGGGCCGCCACCGCCGAGCTCGGCATGGGCAGCTTCGCCGGCGCGTTGGTCGGCATCGCCGCCTGCCTGGTCGCGGCGCTGCTGACCTACTTCGCGGTTGTTCGGCCGCTGCAACGAACCAAGGCCGTGCCGAAGGAGGAACGCGAGATCTTCGTGCTCACCGGCACGCTGCTCTGGGGCATCCTGATCCAGGAGCTGGTGTCCTACTTCTTCACCTCGAACGCCAAGATGGTCTCGCCGCTGATCGAGGGCGTGACCCTGATCGGTGGCGTGCGGGTGCCGACCAACGAAATCCTGACGGCGGTGATCTGCTGGTGCGCCATCGGCCTGCTGTGGCTGCTGGTCAACCGCACGACGCTCGGCAAGGTGGTGCTGGCGGCATCGATGAACGCGCGCGGCGTGACCCTGCTCGGCTTCGAGCTGTCGAACGTCTATCTAGCGGTCTGGGGCATCTACGGCCTGCTCGCCGGAATCGCCGGAGCGCTGCTGGGGATGTTCCTCGGCGTCAGCTCTTACAGCGTCGGCCCGCTGATGGCGAGCGCCTTCACGATCGTCGTTCTCGGCGGCCTGGGCAGCATTTCCGGATCGCTGATCGCCGCCTATGTCGTCGGCTATCTCGAGACGCTCACCGCCTACCTGATCTCGCCTGAATATCGATCCATTCCGGTGCTGTTGCTGCTGGTCGTCGTGATGTATGTGCGGCCGCAGGGGCTGCTCGGCCGGCGCTGAAGGATCCGCGTGCGCCACGTCCTTCGCGCCCGCCTGTTCTGGATCGTCGTCGCGTTTCTCGTCGCGGCGGTCTCGATGCCCTGGTACGTCGGCCTGTACGTGCTCGGGCTGATGACGATCGCCTACTACTTCGGCGTCTTCTCGATGGCCTGGGACCTGCTCTTCGGCTACGCCGGCGAGGTCAACTTCGGGCCAACTTTCCTGATCGGCCTGGGTGCCTACACGGCGGGCATCCTCAACCACCATCTCGGGCTTGCGATCGGCTGGTGTGTGCTGGCCGGTACCGGCGCAGCCGTGCTCGGCGGCGTCGCCCTGGCGCTGCCGGCGCTGCGCCTGCGCGGGCCCTACTTCGGCCTGACGACGTTGGTAGCGGTGCTTCTGCTGCAGAGCCTGATCGTCGTCTTCGCCGACCTGACGGGCGGCGAGATCGGCCTGACCGTGCCCGATGTCATGTCGATCGATGCCCGCACCAACTATTTCATCGCCCTGGGCTTCATGAGCTTCTCGGCACTCGTTCTATGGGCCTTCGTCCATTCGCCGATGGGGCTGATCCTCGAAGCCATCGGCCAGGACGCCGTCGACGCATCGGCACTTGGCTTCAACGTGGCCAAGCACAAGCTCTTTGCGTTCTGCGTCAGCGCGCTGTTTTCGGGAATGGCCGGCGCGCTGCTCGTGTTCTACATGGGAACCGCATCGGTGGGCGCGCTGATCGACCTCTCGGTCGGCGTGCAGGTGATCATCGGCGCGGTGCTCGGCGGCCGCCGCACGATCATCGGCTCGGTCCTCGGCGCCATCTTCCTGATCGCCGCCGGTGAAGTGCTTCGCCCGCTCGGCACCTTGAGCACCTTCGTCGTGTCGCTGGCCGCGCTGGTGGTCATCATGGTCGCGCCCGGCGGCCTGCTCGGCGTACTGCTGAAGAAGGGCGATCGCGCATGAACGCCGCCCCGGCGGCACCGCGCCTCGAAGTTCGCCATCTGACGCGCCGGTTCGGTGGCCTGGTCGCCGTCAACGACATTTCCTTCGGCGTCCGGCCGGGCGAGATTCTCGGGTTGATCGGCCCCAACGGGTCGGGCAAGTCGACGGTGATGAAGCTGATCATGGGCATCGTCCGGCCCGATGCCGGCGTCGTCGCACTCGACGGCGTCGAGATGCAGGGCTGGCCCTGCCACCGGATCGCCCGCGCCGGCGTCAGCATCGTCTTCCAGCATTCGCGGCCGCTGCCGCGCCAGACGGTGCTCGAGCACATCAAGCTGGCCTTGCTGCCCGACCGCCTGTTGCATCTGATCGCCGATCCGTCGGTCGAAGACCGCGCCCGCGCCATCGCCGAGCGCCTCGGTCTGGCGGCGGTGATGCATCGGCGCCCGGGCACGCTCGCTTTCGCCGACTTGCGCCGGATGGAGATCGCCAAGGCGGTGGCACGCGATCCGAGCGTGGTGCTTGTCGACGAGCCGTTCGCCGGGCTTACCTCGACCGAAGTGGCGGATGTCTCCAAACTGATCGACGAATTTCGCCGCGAGGGCCGGGCCGTGCTCCTGGTCGATCACAACGTCAAGAGCGTCGCCGCGTTGGTCGACCGGGCCCTGGCCATGTACCTCGGCGAGCGCGTGGCCGAGGGCACGGCGCAGGAAGTGATGAACGACGCCACCGTCAGGCAGGTCTATCTCGGCGGCAGTCTCGAGGTGGCGGCGCGGCAGGCGTCCGAGGTCGGCGGTACGCCGCTCCTGCAGATCGAATCGGTCGGCGTGCAGTACGGCAAGGCGCAGGCGCTCGACAACGTGTCGCTGCGCATCCATGAGCGCGAATTCGTTTCCGTCGTCGGACTGAACGGCGCCGGCAAGACGACGCTGTTCCATGCGATCTCGGGCCTGGTGCCGTACTCGGGGCGGATCCACTTCGACGGGCAGGTGCTGGCCGGTCGGTCGGCCGCGGCGATCGTGCAGCAGGGCATCGTCCAGTGCCCGGAAACGCGCGAGCTGTTCGGCGATCTGACGGTGGCCGAAAACCTCGACATCGCCGGCCTACGGCTGACCAAGGCGGAGCGCGGCGCGCAACTGGAATGGCTGTTCGACCTGTTTCCGATTCTCGAGGCGCGCCGCCGCCAGAACGCCGGCACCTTGAGCGGCGGCGAACAGCAGATGCTGGCCATTGCGCGCTGCCTCATGGTCAAGCCGCGCCTTCTCCTTCTCGACGAGCCCACGTTGGGGCTGGCCCCGTTGATCCTCGAACTGCTGTCGAACGCGCTCGAGCGGCTGCGCCAGACGACGCAGCTCACCGTCCTGCTGGCCGAGCAGAACGTCACCTTCGCCTTGCCGCATGCCGACCGTGTCTATGTGCTCGAGCACGCGCGCATCGTCTGGGAAGGCGACCCGGCGCGCTTCGCGGAGGAAGCGGGCAAGGACTATTTGTAGCCGGGCGCGAGCCCGCTCGACCGCTGAATCGGCGTCCCGGCAGGCGCAGGTCATCGACGCAGGCAGATGTCACGCAACGAGTCGAACGGAGACACGCATGGGAAAAACAACGCCGACCGTCGTCACCGCCATCCGACCGCTGCGGGAAGTCCTGACGCGGCAGCAGCTGCCCTATTTCGTGGGCATCTCGGGCGAGAGCGTCGGCGCGCTCGGTCTGTCGATGCACCTCGTCGTTATTGCGCCGGGCGCCAGGGCCGAGCCGCACAGCCATCGCGGCTACGAGACCGGCATCTATGTTCTCGAAGGCAGGGTCGAGACGCGTTACGGGCCGCACCTCGAGTCGTCGGTGATCAGCGAAGTGGGCGACTTCC
>JBDTIO010000243.1:0-3288 GCA_039936375.1 Caldimonas sp.
CGTTGAGCAGGCCGCCGACGATGACCGACGTGCTCGGGGCCACCTGCCCCGCCATCGCCTTCTTGCGGGCGACGTGATACGGATCGACGCTGCGCGCATCGGCGTAGTACTGATCGAGCCGCGCGACTCGCGACAGCGCGCTTCCCGCCTGCGTGAGCTGTTGCTCCATGCCTGCGAAAAGCGCTTCTGCTTCGCGCTGCGGCTTGGGCGATACGCCAAGAGGCCGGCCGGGTCGGAGCACCCCGGGGTCCATCAGCCCGTCGGCGAGGTTGGCGCGCAGCCCCGTGCCGAACACCCAATGGCCGGCCCGGACGAAGGGAACATGCAGCACGTCGCCGTTGCCATACGCCATCGTGCCGAAACGCTCGATCGTCATGTCGCTCTTTGCATGCCGAATGCTGGCGCTCAGTCGATGCGCAGCCCGGTTTCCTTGACGACCTTGGCGGTGCGCTCCTTTTCCTCGTGGATGAAGGCGTCGAATTCCGCCGGCGTCGTGCCGAGGCTCTCGATGGCGGCGGAGCCCATGAAAGCCTTGACCGCGGGCGCCTTCAGCGCCGTGAGCACCTCGCGGTTCAGCTTGTCGATGATCGCCTTGGGCGTGCCCTTCGGCGCGAGCAGGCCGTTCCAGACGTAGGCGGTGTACCCGGGAAAGCCCGATTCATCGAGCGTCGGCACGTCGGGCAACAGCGGCGAGCGGGTCTTGCCCGTCACCGCCAGAGGCCGCAGGCGACCTTCCTTGATGTGGCTCATCATCGCCGCGAGACCGGGCAGTGCCACCTTGACCTGACCACCAAGCAGATCGGACGTCGCCGGACCGCTGCCTCGGTACGGAATGTGGACCATCTTTAATCCGGCACGAGACAGGAACATGGCCGTGAAGAGGTGCTGGGCGCTGCCGTTGCCCGAGGACGCGTAGTCGATGCTTCCCGGTCGCTCCTTCACGTACTCGATGAATTCCTTGAGCGTCTTCGCCGGGAAGGAAGGATGCACGACCAGCACGCCCGGCTCGCGGCCGAACAGCGTTATGGGAGCGAAGTCTTCGACCGGATCGAAAGTCAGGTTCGGATACAGCGAGGCGCTGATGACCTGCGGTGTCGAGGCGAGAAGCAAGGTGTAGCCGTCGGGTGCGGCACGGGCAACGATCTCGCTGCCGATCATCGCGCCCTGGCCCGGCCGATTGTCGATCAGCACCTGCTGCCCCATTTGCTTGCTCAGCTCCTGGGCGATGACGCGGATCGGCCCATCGGAAGCACCGCCGGCCGAGTAGGGCACGACGATCCGGATCAGGTGCGTCGGGTAGTCCTGGGCCTGCACCGGCAGCCCGGGTAGCGCGCCCAACAATCCGCCAGCCACCAGGCTCATGCCCTTGGCCCATCGTGCGAGACGCCGTGAAACGAAATCGATCATGAGCACACGCTCCAGAAGCAGGGACGCCATTGTCGCGGCGGGGCGCCACTCTGAGGGCCGCTCTGCAGGCGCCCACGTCGGTGTCCCCAATTGACGAGTGAAAGGCTCTCGGTAAAGTCGGTTTCATACCAATGTATCTGATTGGTCTTGATTGGCTCACAGCCCATGAGACTTGCCTCATTCCAGTCGGCCGGCCGTCGTCGCGTCGGCATCGTTTCCGCCGATGGCCGATCGGTTCAGCCCCTCGCGTTGGCGCCGGAACAGGCGCGATATGGCGTATTGCGGCTCGTGGAGATGCTCGCCGCGGGCGGCAACCTGCCGGCGGCAGATGGCCCCCCGCTGTCGATCGACAGCGTTCGGCTCGAGTCGCCGCTGCCGCTGCCGCTGCGCAACCTCTGGTGCGTCGGCCGCAACTATCACGCGCACGCCAAGGAGCTGGCGCAATCCGTCTTCAAGGCCAACGCCGCGGCGACCGACGAGTGGCCCATCGTCTTCACCAAGGTGCCGCAATGCGTCGTCGGCCCGCGCGATGACGTGCAGACACCGGGCGCCGGCGTCTCGCAGCAGATCGACTACGAGGCCGAGCTCACGGTGATCATCGGCCGCGGCGGCAAGAACATCGCCAGAAGCGAGGCGATGGCCCACGTCTTCGGCTACACGATCGTCAACGACGTGACGGCGCGCGACGTGCAGATGCGACATCAGCAATGGGACCTGGGCAAGTCGTTCGACACCTTCTGCCCGATGGGCCCCTGGATCGTCACCGCCGACGAGCTCGACGGCAACAAGACGCGCGTCCGCTGCTGGGTCAACGGCGAGCTGCGCCAGGATGCGCCGGTCGCGAACATGATCTTCGACATCGCAACCCTGATCGAGACCCTCTCGCGCGGCATCACCCTGTATCCAGGCGATGTCATTGCGACGGGCACCCCGGCCGGCGTCGGCATGGGCATGAAACCGCCCCGTTGGCTGAAGGCCGGCGACGTCGTGCGCATCGCCGTTGACGGGCTCGGGGAAATCGAGAACCGTTTCGTCTGACGATCGCGAAGACGCCATGACGATTCGGGCCGGAGGGGGCGCGGTGCGAGTTCGCGCGGCGCGAGTCTCGTGCGATGCGCCGAGGCGCACGCGGCGACAGCCCTTCCCTGGACGGCACGTGACACGCGCATGAATCTGATCGACGCCTATCGCTACCTGGCTGCACTGGAGCAGCATCGCCATTTCGGCCGCGCCGCGCTCGCCTGCCAGATCACCCAGCCGGCATTGTCGAATGCGCTGCGCGTGCTCGAAAAAGAGCTCGGCGTGGCGATCGTCCGGCGCGGCCGGCAGTACGAAGGGCTCACGGCCGAGGGCGAACAGGTGCTGGCCACCGCCTATCGCGTGCTGCACGAACAGGAGCTGCTGCAACAGGCGCTGGCCGGCAGCGCCACCAACCCGCGCGGCCGGCTGGTGATCGGTGCCGTGCCCACCGCCATTCCGATCGCTGCGCGCTTCGCGGCCCGTCTTGTCGAGCGGCACCCCGGCCTCAGCCCGCAGGTGCGCTCGCTGCCGTCGCACGAAATCGAGACCGGTCTCGAGATCCTGGCGCTGGACATGGGCCTCGGCTACATCGCGCGCCTGCCGGGGCGACCGAAGAACGCGCTGCGGGCGCAGCCACAGTACGTCGAGCACTACTACCTGCTGCGCGGCGCCGCGAAAGCCAGAGGCGGCTTGCGCTTCGGCGAGCCGATGCGCTGGCGAGACGCGGCGGCGTCGCCGATGTGCCTGCTCTCCGCGGAAATGCACAACCGATCGATCATCGACGGCGTCTTTCGCGGCCTGTCGCTCGAAGTCCGGCCTGCCATCGAGACCAATTCCGTGATGGCCCTCCTGGTCACGGTG
>JBDTIO010000244.1:0-7833 GCA_039936375.1 Caldimonas sp.
CGCGCTGGGTCTCGCACCTGGCGCGGTTTCTCACCGGCATCGAGATCCATCCCGGCGCGACGATCGGACGGCGCGTCTTCATCGATCACGGCATGGGCGTCGTCATCGGCGAAACGGCCGAGATCGGCGACGACTGCACCATCTATCAAGGCGTCACGCTCGGCGGCACCTCGCTCGCCAAGGGCGCCAAGCGGCACCCGACGCTCGGCCGCGGTGTCATCGTCGGCGCCAACTCGCAGGTGCTCGGCGGCTTCACCGTCGGCGACGGCGCTCGCGTCGGCTCCAGCGCGGTGGTGCTGAAGGCGGTGCCGCCGGGTGCAACGGCGGTCGGCAACCCGGCGCGCATCATCCAGGCCGAAGCCGATGCGACGCGCGAGGCCACCGCGGCGCAGATGGGTTTTTCGGCCTATGGCCTGACCCAGGGCGACGATCCCGTGTCGCAGGCGATGAAAGGCCTGATCGACAACGCCTCGGGCCACGAGCATCAGATCGCACTGCTCTGGCAGGCGATCGAGAAGCTCTCGTCGCGCTCGCACGAATTGCCGACGGCCGACTGCGTGCCCGGCGAAGCGCACACCACCGAGAACTTCGATGCCGAGCGCCTGAACCGGCTCGTCAAGTAGGGCGAGCGCGAATCGCCGACTTGGGTCGGAAGGCCTTGCAGACGGCGTCGTCGGTCTCGAGGTAGGGGCCGCCGATGAGGTCGATGCAATAGGGCACGGCGGCGAAGATCCCCGGTATCGGTGGCGTGGCGCTCGGCATGCCTTCGAGCGTCTCGGCAATCGCCTTCGGCTGACCGGGCAGGTTGATGATGAGCGCTTCGCCGCGAACGACGGCCACCTGGCGCGACAGCATCGCCGTCGGCACGAAGGCCAGGCTGATGCGCCGCATCTGCTCGCCGAAGCCCGTCATTTCCTTGGTCGCCACCGAGAGCGTCGCCTCGGGCGTCACGTCGCGCGGCGCCGGGCCGGTGCCGCCGGTCGTGAGCACGAGGCTGCACCGCGCGGCATCGACGAGCTCGCGCAGCGTCGCGGCGATCGTCGCCTCGTCGTCAGGAATGAGCCGCGTTTCCCATTCCACCGGGTTGAGCAGCGCGCGGCTGAGCCAGTCGCGCAGCGCCGGAATGCCCTTGTCTTCATAGGCACCGCTCGATGCCCGGTCGCTGATCGAGACGAGGCCGACGCGAACGGGGTCGTGGCGGTTCGCCGAAGCTTTCGGATCAGTGGCCATGCTCGTGCTCGCGGATGAACTGGAAAAGCTCGCGAAAGGCGCGGCCGCTGCGCTGCTCGGGTGCGAGCGACTGGTCCTTGCGCGCATTGCGCACGAGGGCGCGCAGCTGTTGCACATCGGCATCGGGGTGTTCGTCGGCGAAGCGCGTCGTCGCCGCGTCGGCGGCGACCAACTCGGCGCGCCAGCGCTCGGCCGTGTGCAGGGCCAGCGAATTGCGGGCACGGCCGAGCTGCATCTCGCCGACCGCGTGGCGGATCGGTTCGACGTCGGCCGCGCGCATGAGCTTGCCGATCAGCTGCATCTGGCGGCGCCGTGCCTCGTGGCTGCGGATCTGGCGATGCGTGCGCAGCGCGTCGAGCAGCGGCTCGTCCAGGCCGAGCGCGGCAACGTGCTCGTCGCTCATCTCGAGCAGCGCGGCGCCGAGCGCCTGCAGATCGTGCGAAGCGGCCTTGCGCCGCGTCTTGCTCGCTCGCTCGAAGGGCGGGACGGCGTCGCTCGAAGTGCCTGGCGCGGCGTCGTTCGTTGGCAGGGTGGGTCGGGCTCGCACGAGGGCGCGGAGGCAGGCAGGAGGTCGTCGCTATGATAGCCGCCGCCCTCGGCCCGACGTTCGCTCGGCGCGGCGCTTCACTCCTTTCCCCCATGCCCTCTTCGTCCACCGCCCCGCTTTCGCCCACCGATTTCGCCTATTCGCGCGAGCGCTTTCGCGAGCTCGTGGAAGGGGCGCTTGCGACGGCGCGCGAGCTCGGCGCCAGCGATGCGGTCGCCGAAGTGTCGGAAGGCGTCGGCCTGTCGGTGTCGGTGCGCAAGGGCGAGACGGAAAACGTCGAGCGCAATCGCGACAAGTCGCTGAGCATCACCGTCTACGCCGGTCAGCGCCGCGGCAACGCCAGCACGTCCGACTTCTCCTCGGCAGGTCTCGAGCAGACCGCGCGTGCGGCATGGGACATCGCCCGCTTCACCGCGGCCGATCCGGCGGCCGGCCTGCCCGAAGCGGGCGACCTGGCGACTGGAGCCGCGGCCGAGCGCGACCTCGACCTGTTCCATCCGTGGCCGATCGACGCCGCCGGCGCGATCGCAATCGCTGCCGAGTGTGAAGCGGCCGCGTTGTCGGTCGATCGGCGTATCACCAATTCCGAAGGCGCCGGCGTCTCGGCGCAGCAGTCGCACTTCTATGCGGCGAACACGCGCGGCTTCGGTGCCGGTTACGCCAGCTCGCGGCATTCGCTGTCGGTCGCGCCGATCGCGTCGCTGCCCGGCCGCTCGGGCGACGACATGCAGCGCGACGCCTGGTACACCTCGATGCGGGTGCCCGGCGAGCTCGCCGCGCCGGCGGCGGTGGGTCGCTATGCCGCCGAGCGCGCGCTGTCGCGGCTCGGCTCGAAGAAGATCAGGACCTGCGAGGTGCCGGTGCTGTTCGAATCGTCGCTCGCGTCGGGCCTGCTCGGCGCCTACGTGCAGGCAACCAGCGGCGGTGCGCTGTATCGCAAGTCGTCATTCCTCGAGGGCAGCCTCGGCAAGCCGGTGCTAGCCGGTCACATCGACGTCCGCGAAGATCCGCACGTGGCCCGCGGCAAGGGCAGTGCGCCCTTCGACGACGAAGGCGTGGTCACGAAGGCGCGCGACATCGTCATCGGCGGCGTCGCCGAGACCTATTTTCTCTCGACCTATTCGGCGCGCAAGCTCGGCATGAAGACGACCGGCCACGCCGGCGGCTCGCACAACATGACGCTGACCTCGCGCCTGACCCAGCCGGACGACGATCTCGTCGCGATGTTGAAGAAGCTGCATCGCGGCCTGTTCGTGATCGAGCTGATGGGCCAGGGCGTCAACTACGTGACGGGCGACTATTCGCGCGGCGCGGCCGGCTTCTGGGTCGAGAACGGCAAGATCGCCTATCCCGTGCACGAGATCACCATCGCCGGCAACCTGCGCCAGATGCTGCGCGGCGTCGTGGCCGTCGGCGCCGACGCTTACACGATGGGCAGCAAGACGATCGGCTCGGTGCTCCTGGAGCGGATGAAGATCGCCGGCGCCTGAGCGCGGCGCCCCCTTCAGGCGGGCTGCTGCGACATTCGCCGCAGCGGAACCGGAAGTCTTAAACCTGCCCTTTGGCCGCTTGCCAGAGCCGACCCGAACGCGTACCGGTGCGGCAGAACGCGAGCACTGGCTTGGGCATCGATTCGAGCAAGGCACCGAAGCGGGCAATCTCCTCGGTACTCTGGAAGTTGCCGGCGACAGGCAGGAACGCGTATTCGAGGCCGGCCGCGCGCGCGGCCGCTTCGATCGCGGCGTGGGTCGGCTGCGTCGGGCCGCCTTCGAAATCGGGGCGATTGTTGATGATGCTCTTGAAGCCAGCGGCCGCCGCTTCGGCCATCGCCTCGGGAGCGAGCTGAGGCGCGACGGAGAGATCGGCGTCGAGGCGCTGGTGGGGCAAGGTCATGGCGATGTCAGCGCGCGAGCGCTGCCTTGACGGCGGCCGAGACGGCGCCCATGTCGGCGCGGCCGGTGAAGCGGGCCTTGGCCGCGGCCATGACCTTGCCCATGTCGGAGGCGCCGCTCGCCCCGGTTTCGGCGACGATCGCCGCGACCTCGGTGGCGACTTCTTCGACGCTCAGGCGCTTCGGCAGGTAGGTTTCGAGGATCAGCAACTCGGCCGCTTCCTTGTCGACGAGATCCTGGCGCGCGCCCGCGGTGAACTGGGTGATCGAGTCCTTGCGCTGCTTGACGAGCTTGTCGATGATCGCGATGACCGCCGCATCGTCGAGCTCAATGCGCTCGTCGACCTCGCGCTGCTTCATGGCCGCGAGCAGGCCGCGGATCGTCAGCAGCCGCGGCGCATCCTTGGCGCGCATGGCGTTCTTCATGTCTTCGGTGATGCGGTCCTTCAGGCTCATGGTCGGCACTCCGCAAAAACAACAAAGCCCGCGGCTGCGGGCTCACCGGTCAGGCGCCGCGCGCGCCCGAAATCAAAACAGCTTCTTCGGCAGCTGCATGCTGCGCACCCGCTTGAAGTGGCGCTTGACAGCCGCCGCCTTCTTTCGCTTGCGCTCGGCGGTGGGCTTTTCGTAGAACTCGCGCGCCCGTAGGTCGGTCAGCAGGCCGAGCTTCTCGATGGTTCGCTTGAAGCGGCGAAGGGCCACATCGAAGGGCTCGTTTTCCTTGACTCGAACAGTTGTCATGTAGCAGCTGGCGCAAAACGTGAAGTCGACGATTATAGCCCGGCGGAAAGCATGCTCGCAATCACGGGCTGGGAAGCGCTGTCAGGGCCCTGGCGCAAGCCGCGGCGCTGGCCCAAGCCCACTGGAAGTTGTAGCCGCCCAGCCAGCCCGTCACGTCGACCACTTCGCCAATGAAGTGCAGGCCGGCGATGCGGCGACTTTCACAGCCGCGCGAGTCGAGCTCACGCGTGTCGACGCCGCCGGCCGTCACCTCGGCCTTGCGGTAGCCCTCGGTCCCCGAGGGCACGAGCCGCCAGGCGTGCAGGCCGGCGGCGAGGTCGAGCAGGTCGCGGTCGCGGCACTCAGCCAGCCGTCGCTCGTGCAGGCCCGGGTTCGAGGCGAGCCACGCGTCGACGAGGCGTCGCGGCAGCGACTCGGCGAGCACGGCGTTGGTCTGGCGGGCCGACGAGTGCTTGGCGGCTATCAGCATCAAAGCCAGGTCGGCGTCGGGCGCGAGATCGACCCGAATCTCGGTACCCGGCTGCCAGTAGCTCGAAATCTGCAGAGCGGCCGGCCCGCTCAGGCCGCGATGCGTGAAGAGCAGGTCTTCGACGAATTCGGCGTGCCCGGGGCCGCTGCCGGCACCGACACGCACCAGCAGGGAAACGCCGGCGAGCGCGGCGAAGCGATCGGCGTCGGCGCCCGGCCACAACAGCGGCACCAGGGCCGGTCGGGTTTCGACGATCCGGTGCCCGAATTGGCGAGCGATGCGATAGCCGAAATCGCTGGCGCCGATCTTCGGGATCGACAGGCCACCGGTGGCGATGACGAGCCGGCTCGAGGCCACCGCGCCGCGCGTCGTGCCGAGCGCGAATCGGCCGCCCTCGCCGTCTATGCTCTCGACCGCGCACGGCTGCCAGTGCGTCACACCGCCCTTCGCGCACTCGGCGAGCAGCATGTCGATGATCTGCTGGCTCGAGCCGTCGCAGAACAGCTGGCCCTGGTGTTTCTCGTGCCAGGCGATGCCGTGGCGCTCGACCTGGTCGATGAAATCGCGCGGCGTGAAGCGGGCCAGCGCCGAGCGGCAGAAGTCGGGGTTGCGCGATATGAATTGCGCCGGGCTCGTCTCGACGTTGGTGAAGTTGCAGCGGCCGCCACCCGAGATCCGGATCTTCTCGGCGACGTGCTCGGCATGGTCGATCAATAAGACGCGCAGGCCGAGCTGCCCGGCTTCGGCGGCGCAGAACAGGCCGGCGGCACCGGCACCGACGATGACCGCGTCGAAGCGTGGGGCGGGGTTCAGGCCGAGGCTTCGTGAACGACCGTGCGGTCGAGCCCGGCCACGGTGCGAGCCAGACATTGAACCTGCGCGGCGATGGCCGGCGGCACCGGCATTGCACCGCTGAGGATCGACTGGATGTAGCCAGCGGTGGTGCTTGGGTCGCTGCTGCGCGGCAGCACCGGCATCTCTGTGACAACGCCCGCCAAGCCGGGCAAGGAGAGCTCCGGACGGTGCTGGCCGGCGAGATAGACGTCGAGCTTCTGCAGCCGCCGCGCGTCGGCCACCGGCTCGCCTTCGGTGCCGCGCATGAGCAGCGCGTCGGCGCTCGTGTGAGCAATGAACTCGACCAGGCGCGTGCCGTGCTCCGGATGCGTGTAGTTGATGACGCGCAGCGAAGGGCTGCTGCGGCAACCGGTCAGCAGCTTGGCGATGGTGTGGCCCGAATTGCGCAAGCCGACAACGTTGCGCACATCGAGCAGGCGCGCCAGCGGCGGGCACAGCGCGTCGGTGCGGACAAAGGCCGGCTCGCGCCGGCTCCACACGTCTTCGATCTCGCGCGCGCTTTCGGCGCAGGCCAGGCCGAGGTCGCGAAAGACGTCGGCGGTCGTCACCCGAGACGGGTCGCGCGCCGGCCCATGCACGAGAACGCGGATACCTTCCCGCGTCAGCAGCAGGGCCAGCAGCGCGGTCAGGTTGGGAATCTTGCGCGAGCCGTTGTACGACGGCAGCACGACGACGGGGACGTCGCTGCGGATCGCGATGCAGCGCTCGTGCGCCGCCTCGAGAAAGCCCGCCAGCTCAGCCACCGATTCGCCCTTGATGCGCATGGCCAGCGCGAAGGCGCCGATCTCGAGATCGGTGACGCGCTGGTCGAGCACCTGGCTCATGAGGTCGCGCGCTTCGCTGCTGTCGAGCGATCGCGCGCCTTCGCGGCCACGGCCGATTTCCTTGATGTAGCGGCCGATGCTCATCGCGTTTGTCGTCTCCGGGCCCGGCAGCGCAACTTCCGGGCCGGGCCCAGCGGCCGAGCCTGAAGCGGATCGCCGTTCAGGCGAGCAGCTTCGTGACGTGCCGCCACTCGGCCGCGCTCACCGGGGTGATCGAGAGACGGTTGCCGCGCCGGAGCACGATCATGTCGGCCAGCGCCGGATCGGCGCGCATCGCATCGAGGCCGAACAGGCGCGTCTTCCTGAGGAGATGCACGTCGACGTTCTTCCAGCGCGGGCTTTCCGGGCTCGACTTCTCGTCGAAATACTTGCTCTTCGGATCGAACTGCGTGGCGTCGGGGTAGGCCTCGGTGGCGACCTCGGCGATGCCGACGATGCCCGGCTCAGGGCACGACGAGTGATAGAAGAGAACGCCGTCGCCGACGGTCATGTCCTGGGCCATGTAGTTGCGCGCTTGATAGCTGCGAACGCCGTACCAGGCGACCGTCTGCTTCGGCATTGCCGCGACGTCGTCGACCGAGACGTCGCTCGGCTCGCTCTTCATCAACCAGTAGTGCATGGCGGAAGTAGATGCAGTGAAAGGTGTCCGCCGCGAACCGTGAACCGCATTCCTGAACCCAGGCAGTTCAGGTGGGCGAGGTCAGCCTGGTTTCGGGTTCGTCTGACGCGAGACGATCACACCTGCCAGGCGATGTTCCAAGCCCTTGCTCTTGCGAGCATCGGTTCAAGGAAATATAAAGCTCACGCGAACGCGACGGACGATTTCATTCTACGCCGCGGGCCCGGAAAAATGCGCGTACTCAGAGCAGTTGCCCGTCGGCGCCGAGGGCCGTGTCGAGGCGACGGATCAGGCCGGCGATATCCACCGAAGCGATCTCGTCATGGCCGCCCGCGGCGCCGTTTTCGACTGCCCGTTTTTCGAGCGCGGCGGCGTGCGGCCGGTCGGCGAGCGCGAACGCGAGATTGAGCGCGGCGAGCACGGCAATGCGCTCGCGCGCCTTGACCTTGCCGCCGTCGCGAATGGCGCTCATCTCACGGTCGACCTGGGCGACGGCATCGAGCAACGCCGCTTCGCCGCCGTCAGGGCAGCCGAGGATGTAGCTCTGCCCCATGATCGTGACTTCGATCTGTTTCATGTCGCTCGTGGGGCCGGGTCCTTGCCGAGGGGCGCATCAGCCGGTTCCTTCGGCATGCGTTCGAGCAGCACGTCGATCCG
>JBDTIO010000245.1:0-3052 GCA_039936375.1 Caldimonas sp.
GCTGCCCGCGGCCGCACCGGTCGTTGCGACCGGCGGCGCGCCGGTCGCCGCGCTACGCCTGCCCGTGCCGCCCATGCTCACCCCGTTCACGCTGCGCGGCGTGACGCTGAAGAACCGCATCGTCGTCTCGCCGATGGCGCAGTACTCCTGCGTCAACGGCGTCGCGGGTGACTTCCACCTCGTCCATCTCGGCTCGCGCGCGCTCGGCGGCGCCGCCATGGTGATGGTCGAGATGACCTGCCCGACGGCCGGCGCGCGCATCACGCCCGGCTGCCCGGGGCTCTGGAACACCACGCAGCGCGATGCCTTCAAGCGCATCGTCGATTTCGTGCACGGCAACAGCGATGCCAGGATCGCGATGCAGCTCGGCCACGCCGGTGCGAAAGGCTCGACGCGCGTGCCCTGGGAAGGCGAAGACCAGCCGCTGGAAAGCGGCAACTGGCCGCTCATTTCCGCCTCGCCGCAGCAGTACCTCGACGGCGTGAGCGACTGGTCGCACGCCATGACGCGCGCCGACATGGACCGCGTGCGCGACGATTTCGTCCGCTCCACCCGCTACGCCGCCGAAGCCGGCTTCGACTGGCTCGAACTGCACTGCGCTCACGGCTACCTGCTCTCGTCGTTCATCTCGCCGCTGACGAATCAACGCACCGACGAATATGGCGGCACGCTCGCCAACCGGCTGCGCTACCCGATCGAGGTCTTCCAGGCGATGCGCGAGGTCTGGCCGAAGGAGCTGCCGATCTCGATCCGCATCTCGGCGCACGACTGGGTCGAAGGCGGCATCACACCCGACGACGCAGTCGAGATCGCGCGCGCCTTGAAGGCCGCCGGCGCCGATCTCATCGACTGCTCGTCGGGGCAGGTGAGCAAGAAGCAGGAGCCGGTCTACGGCCGCATGTACCAGACGCCGTTCGCCGATCGCATCAGGAACGAAGCCGGCATCCCGACGATGGCGGTCGGTGCCATCTCGGAGGCCGATCACGTCAACAGCATCATCGCCGCCGGCCGTGCCGACCTCTGCGCCGTAGCGCGGCCGCACTTGGCGAACCCGGCCTGGACGCTGCTCGAGACGGCGAAGATCGGCGTCACCGACGTGGCCTGGCCGAAGCAATATCTCTCGGGCAAGCAGCAACTCGAGCGCAACCTCGAACGGGAGCGGTCGATGGCGGCGCAGGGGGCGGGGTTGTCGGCGCTCGAGCAGGCGAATCGTGCGCTCGGGGTGTGATGACATGAAATTCGCGCGCGTGGCTTTGGAGCAGGATCAGGCCGCCGGGGCGCTCTGCTCCGTTCATGTCCCCCGAAGGCCGCCCCTGGGAGGGGCTGCCTTCTCCTCCTTTACTTCACTGCGCAGAGCGCCTCACCGTCCTGATCCGGCCAATGCGGTGCGCGCGCGATTTGCGCGTGCCTCCGTGCTCGCCAAGGGCATTGGGTGGCCGGCGGAGCGAAGTAAAGGAGGAGGGACGGGGTTGCATCGCAACCGCATCCCGGGGGAGATGAGCGTAGTCGGCCTTCCGATGGCCTTGGCGCGTGCGCCCTCGATCCGCGCGGAGAAGCAAACCACATGAAGCAGAACGACCCTTCGCACACAGTGCTCGAAGACGCGCAAGAGCTCGGCCACGAAGCCCGTGCCGGCCACGACGACCACGCTGCGCTGAAGCTCTGGCTGCGCATGCTCGCGAGCACGACGCACATCGAGGCCGAGATCCGCCGGCGCCTGCGCGAGCACTTCGACATCTCGCTGGCGCGCTTCGACTACCTCGCCCAGCTGTATCGCTATCGCGACGGCATGAAGATGCGCGAGCTGTCGCGCTACCTGATGGTGACCGGCGGCAACGTCACGGGCCTGACCGACGACCTGGCGCACGAGGGCATGGTGGTGCGCGAGAGCAGCCCCGACGATCGCCGCGCCTGGATCGTCCGCCTCACGTCGAAGGGCAGGCGCCATTTCGAGACGATGGCGCGAGTTCACGAAGGCTGGATCCTCGAGCTCTTCGCCGGTCTCGACGGTCGCACCGTGCAGCAGCTCTACAGCCAGCTCGGCCAGTTGCGCGTGCACCTGGTGAAGAACGACCGGGCCGCGGAAGGGAAATGACATGAACGACTCGAGCACACCGCGCGTCGATGCCGCGCTCGCCGCCGGCAACAACCGGCCGGCTGCCGGCTACGAGGCGCGGCACTTCCTGTGGAACGTCGACGGCGGCGTCGGCCGCATCGTGCTCGACCGGCCGGAGCGCAAGAACCCGCTCACCTTCGACTCGTACGCCGAGCTGCGCGACCTGTTCGGCCAGCTGAAATACGCCGACGATGTGCATGCCATCGTCGTCAGCGGCTCGGGCGGCAACTTCTGCTCGGGTGGCGACGTGCACGAGATCATCGGCCCGCTGGTGCGCCTGAAGGCACCCGAGCTTCTGATGTTCACGCGCATGACAGGCGACCTCGTCAAGGCCATGCGCGCCTGCCCGCAGCCGATCATCGCGGCGATCGACGGCGTCTGTGCCGGTGCCGGCGCGATCGTTGCCATGGCGTCGGACCTGCGCGTCGGCACTGCACGCAGCAAGACGGCGTTCCTCTTCAACCGCGTCGGCCTCGCCGGCTGTGACATGGGTGCCTGCGCGATGCTGCCGCGAATCATCGGCCAGGGCCGGGCCAGCGATCTGCTCTACACCGGCCGCTCGATGGGCGGCGAAGAGGCCGAGCGCTGGGGCTTCCTCAACCGGATCGCCGATCCGGCGCGGCTCGAGGAAGAGGCGATGGCGATGGCGCGCGACATCGCCGCCGGGCCGACCTTTGCCAACGGCATCACCAAGACCATGCTGCATCAGGAATGGGCGATGACGATCGAGCAGGCGATCGAGGCCGAGGCGCAAGCGCAGGCGCTCTGCATGTTGACGCAGGACTTCACGCGCGCCTACGAGGCGTTCGCGGCGAAGCAGAAGCCGCGCTTCGAGGGCAATTGAGATGAGCGACACGGCCTATCTCGACTGGCCCTTCTTCGAGCCGCGTCACGCGGCGCTGGCGCGCGAGCTCGACGCGTGGGCAGCCGCGAACG
>JBDTIO010000246.1:0-3253 GCA_039936375.1 Caldimonas sp.
ACAAGCCGCTGCACGGCGAGATCAAGCTGCCCGGCATGGCCAATCATTTCTATCGAGAGCGAGTCGATCAGCACCTGCGCATCGGTGTGCGCGCCATCGAATTGCTGCGTGCGGCCGGGGTCGACCAATTGCACAGCCGAAAGCTGCGCAGCTTCGCCGAGGTCGCTTTCCAATAGGCGGCGCAGACCGACTCGCGCGTCGACGATGTGCGGCAAGGGTCTGATACAGACCCTTTATCATTGGCGCCATGCCGCCGCAGGCCCGCGACCTCGCGCAGATCCGTTTCGAGAACGCCATGGCGCTGTTCGACGACTTCGTGCGCGCCGCGACACAGCATCACGACAGCGCGGCGTTGCGCGGAATAGATCGCCGCTTTGCCGAGCGACTCCTCATTCAGCCGAGCTACTGGAGCCAGATCAAGGCGCGCTCGCGGCAAATCGGCGAGCGCCTGGCGCGCCAGTTCGAACAACGCAGCCACAAGCCTTCTGGCTGGCTGGATCAAGCGCATAGCTCGGGAATCCTCGCCGCTGCTGACGATGGCCCGGCCAATGATGATGAGCGGTTTGTCGTCAGCCTGATCCTGAGCTACTACCGGCGCGATCCCGAAGGTGCCCGCGAGCGGCTGCTTCGGTGGCTCAGCGAGGCACTGAGGCCGCCTGCATTGCCGGCGACAGCCGAACGACGCGCGGCTGCCCCCTCGATCGATGCCCAGCTCTGGTCGCAAGCCCGCGCCGCTGTAGCACCTCTGAAACGGAAACGTTGATCGTGGTGGCGCCACGACAATGCTGCTTGCCGATTGCGCAGATGCTCGTTTATCATTTGCGCAAGTCAGGCGCGACTCGTCTGACGAAACCCCGCGTCGCCACCGTGCCGGAAGCATCCATGGTTTTCTTGGTCACCACACTCATCACTGCCGGTTTCAGCTCGCTTGCGAGCGGTGCCGCGGCATGGGTGAATGTTGCCGGTGCTCACGAGGCGCCGCCCGGATGACGCCACGCTGAACGTCTCTTGAAGACGTCTTCGAACGGCCCGGGTTGCGTCACTGCACCGGGCCGTTTTGCTTTCTGTCCCTTGCTGAAGGAGTCGATTCATGAAGTTCGCCATTCATCTGCCCCGTCCCCGCAATCCGCTGGTTGCCGCTGCGTCGCTTCGTCGCGCTGGCACGCATCGGCCGAGCGGATCCTCGCGACGCCAACATGCCGCGAACGCCCTCCGGCGCGAGCTGAAGGAAATGAAGCACATCCCATGACTCGAGAGCGGTAACGCCGCCTTCGGGAAACATCGAAGGAAGAAGATCATGTCGACCTTGAAAGAACTGCGGTGGGAACATGCCCACTCACCGAAAGCCAGCGCCGGCCGGCTGATGCTGGCAGTACTGTTGCACGGCGCCGGCGCCCTGCTGTCGCGTCTGGCGGCAGTTCTGGCCCACGAGCCGGCCGTCACGAGAAGCGACCCGTGCTTCGAGTTTCACGCTGAGGCCGGCGCGCCCGATGGCGCGCTTTATGTCGACGGCAAGCTCGTCGGCTGGCTGCCCGGAGTGAGGCGGCTATGAGAAAGGGAGCGGCTGCGTGGCTTCGACAGGCCGCGCAGCCGTTCGACAACTCGACTCATTACTGGCATCGTCGGCGCGATGGCGACATCGGAAACATCCCATGACCGCGACGTTTGCCGTTGAACGTGCCAACCTGCGCCGCGTGCGGTGGCTGGAACTGGATGCGCGGCCGGTCGAGATCGGCGCGGTCCGCATGCGCATCGACCGCTTCGCGCTCACGTCCAACCACGTTACCTACGCGGCGTTCGGTGAAGCCATGCACTACTGGGACTTCTATCCAACCGCCGAACCCAGGCTCGGTTGCATTCCGGTCTGGGGCTTTGCGACGGTCAGCGAGTCGCGCTGCGTCGGGGTCGATGGGCGAGCGCTTCTATGGCTATTTTCCGATGGCGGATGAGGTGGTACTGCAACCCGCGCATCTCGGCGAGCGCGGCTTTGTCGACGCCGCGCCGCGCCGCCGCGAACTGGCCAGCCTATACAACCAGTATTTGCGCTGTCGCACGGATCCGTTCTATCGGGAAGACGAAGAAGCGCTCATCGCCTTGCTGAGGCCGCTCTTCATCACTTCCTTTCTGATCGATGACTTCCTGTACGACAACGCGCTTTTCGCCGCACGCCAAATCCTGATCTCGAGCGCCTCGAGCAAGACCGCTTACGGTCTTGCCTTCTGTCTCGGCGCCAGAAGCCAAGCCGCCGACTCGGCCACCGTGGTTGGCCTCACTTCGCCCTCGAATGCCGAATTCACCCGCGCCTTGGGCTGCTACGACGACGTTCTGGTCTACCAAGATGCGAGCCGGATCGACATCGATGCGCCGACCGTCTACGTCGACATGAGCGGTGACGCCGGCGTTCGAGCGGCTGTTCCCCGCGCGGGAAGGGCACGTGTTGTCGCTGTGACGGTCCGCCACCTCGCCGAGGCTCAACTCCTGGTTCGGGCGACCGATATGAAGTCGAGAACTCCCTGGGGGGCATGATGACGATTCCCTCTTCGTCGCGCGGCATGGAACTCGTCGCGCCATTGCGTGACTTGGCCGCTTGGACGGCTCGCCTTCAACAGGCGCCCATTCCGGTATTGCGCGACACCGCGGATTCGCTCGAGGCACTGCGTCTCAATGAAGACAGCACCGATGCGAACAGCATCGGCGAGATGATTTCGGGCGATCCACTGATGACGCTCAAGGTGTTGGCCTATGAGTCCGGTCATCGCAGCCGGCGCGTCGTCACGTCGGCGGAGACAGTGACCTCGGCACTGGTGATGATGGGAATCCCGCCGTTCTTCCGCGCCTTCGGCCCGCAGCCCACTGTCGAAGACTGGCTTGAGCATCAGCCTGCAGCCTTGGCCGGCTTGCAAGGCGTCTTGCAGCGCGCCTATCGTGGCGCGGACTTTGCGCTGGCCTTCGCCATCCGTCGCACCGACCCCGACGCGGCTGTCATCCATGCGGCCACGCTGCTACACGAGTTTGCGGAAATGCTCGTGTGGTGTCACGCACCAGCGCTGTCACTGCGCATCCAGAAGGCGCAGGCCGCGGATCCCGATCTTCGTTCGCACACGGCGCAACACGAGGTGCTCAACGTCGAGCTGTCAGATCTGCAGCGCACCCTGACCTCGGCGTGGCAGCTCCCCGCCCTCATCGCCGACGTCGCCGCCGAGAGTCAGCCGGCAAGCCATACGAGTGCACGCATCGTCGCCCTGGCCGCTCG
>JBDTIO010000247.1:0-4773 GCA_039936375.1 Caldimonas sp.
CATGCGTCGAGAGGAAGATCGCGCTGGGGTTGCTGACGCCTTTCAGGCCCTTCTCGGTCATCGCGAAGACGCCGATCTCGTTGACTGCGCCGAAGCGGTTCTTGATCGCGCGCACGAGGCGAAAGCTGGAATGCGTGTCGCCCTCGAAATAGAGCACCGTGTCGACGATGTGCTCCATCACGCGCGGCCCGGCCAGCGCGCCGTCTTTCGTGACGTGGCCGACCAGGATGATCGTCGTGCCACTCGCCTTGGCCAGCCGAGTGAGCTGCGCCGCGCACTCGCGCACCTGGGCGACCGAGCCCGGCGCCGAGGTGAGCGCTTCGCTGTAGACGGTCTGGATCGAATCGACGACGCAGACGGCCGGCCGCTCGTGCTCGATCGTCGCCATGATCTTCTCGAGCTGGATCTCGGCCATCACCCGCACCGCGCTCTTGCCGAGGCCGAGGCGGCGCGAACGCAAGGCCACCTGCGCGCCGCTTTCTTCGCCGGTGACGTAGAGCACCTTGGCCACGCGCGAAAGCGAGTCGAGCGCCTGCAGCAGCAGCGTCGACTTGCCGATGCCCGGGTCGCCGCCGATCAGCACCACGCCGCCGGCGACGATGCCGCCGCCGAGGGCGCGGTCGAGCTCGTCGATGCCGGTCGGCTGTCGGTCGGCGTCGGTCGCTTCGATCTCCGACAAGGTCGCCACCGATTCGGCCGGCGTCAGGCCGCGCGACGGCGTCGAGAACCGATTCCTCGTCGCGCCTTCAGCGACCGACTCGACCAGCGTGTTCCACGCCTCGCAGTTCGGGCACTTGCCCTGCCAGCGCGGGCTCGTGCCGCCGCACTCAGTGCAGGTGTAGATCGATTTCTCCTTGGCCATGGCGCGATTGTCGACGCGCCGAGGGTCTCCTCTACGCGGCGCTGAAGTTGCCGTGAAAACCGAGAGGCAGCCAGTACGGCAAGGCGGCTTGCGCTATCGGGCCGTCGGCAACGTGGCGGGCGTCGAGCACGTTGACGATCGAAACCTTGCGCTGCGCGTCGAAGGTGGTGCCGACCAGCCACGCGTCGAGCTCGTTCGTGCGGCGCGGCTTCGGCACGACGATGTGCTCCTCGACGACCATGCGCCCGCCGTAGTCGAAGCGGTCGACGCGGCCGGTCTGCAGATCGCGCAGCTGCACGCCGTGAAAGAGCGCGCCTTTGCGCGCGCCATAGTTCTTCCACGAGCTCGCGGTCGCGACATAGCGCGCCGCCGTGCCGATGCGGCACGGGTCGATGCGTGGGAATTCGACGACGCCGGGCAGCGCTTCGACGCTCGCGCGCCCGCTCTTCATGTCGAGCACCGCCGACTGCATCTGCGAGCCGGTCGGCCCGGCGACATGACCGGCGACTATCGCGACGGCGCCGTGGATCAGGAATCCGTCGTTCTGCGCGCCGACGAAGGTCAGCGCGATCGAGCCGTCGGGCCGCTCGTAGGCATTGCCGACGTGGAAGACCATCTGCGCTTGCAGCTCGAAGATGCGCCGCTCACGGATGTCGTCCTTTTTCATGACGAGGATGCGCAGCGGCTCGCTCTTCTGGAAGTCGAACGCCTGCTCCGGCGTCGCGCCCTTGGCGATGGCGGCGTAGTTCATCTTGATCGGCGGCAGCGGCAGGACGATGTATTGCGGCGTCACCGCGACGTCGTGGGCCATGCCATTCGGATACGGCGACTCGCCGACCTGCACGCGCGCCAGCTTGCCGGCCGCGTCGACGTGCCAGACGACGATCTTGTCGCCAAAAGTGCCGATGTTCCAGAGGTTGCCGGTGCTGTCGAGCTTGGGATGGGCCGAGAACGGCACCTGCTCGAAACCTTCCTTCCAGGTCACCGGGCCGATCGTCGAGAGGTCCTTCGGGTCGAGCGCGAAGGCCGAGCCTCCTTCCCACATCGCCAGGACTTTCCCGGCATGCTCGATCGCATTGGTGTTGGCGACGTTCATCGAGTCCGGCCCCTGGGTCGGTGCCTCGCTCTGGATGCCGGTGCCGAAGGCGCTGTAGAGAAATCGACCGGCCTCGCGCTCGGCCGCGAGCTTGGGCGTGCGCACGAGCCGGCCGACATGCGAAACGCCGCGGCCCGAGAACGTGAACTGCTGGACCATGCCGTCGCCGTCGAACCAGTGGTGATAGCGCTGGCCGTTGCGTTCGAACAGGGCCGGGCCGTTGCGATAGAAGCGGCCGCGCAGCTCGGCCGGCCAGCGGCCGGTGACGGCGAGCGACTCGCAACGCAGGTCGGTGCGCGCCGGGTCGGCGTCGTCCACGCCCTTGAACGGCGCGAGCCAGGGCATGTCGGCGACGGCCGCGTCGAAGGCCGCTCCGTCCGTGGCGAGAGGGCTCGCTCCGCTCGCGGCGGCAAATGAAGGTAGTGCCGCGACCGCGCCGAGCGCGCCGAACGCGCGGACCGCGTCGCGCCGATTCATCGAAAGCTTGCTGTTCATGAAGGTTCTCCTGATCGCGCGAGTCATTTGGAGAGCTTGACGACGATGGTCGCGCCCTCGACGAGCGGCACCGACGTCGTGTCCCAGGTCGGTGCCGACATCGCCATCGGCGTACCCGAAGCACCCCACGGCTCGCTCGGAATGCCCAGGACGTTCTTGTCGAGCTGGCCGTTGCCGTTCAGGTCCTGGTAGAGCGTGAAGGCCGCCGTGCCGCCCGTGAAGCCGCACAGCGGGAAGGTCATCGTCTCGCCGGCGGCCTTCGTCCGGGTGGCGACGACCGGCGTCTTGTCGAAGCTGCCCGCTTCCGCGTAGGCGGCAATCATCAACATGCCCTGCTCGGCACGGACGTTGCGCACTTCGAGGGTGACGCAGGTCGCGGCTTGCGCCGGAGCCGTCGACATCACCAGTGCAGACAGCGCAGCCGCACAGGTGACGGCGGCGACGAACGGGAAGCGGTGTTTCATGAGGGCCTCGAGCGAGTGACGATGCGGCCACTCTAGGCAGACGGTCCGGCGCCGGCCACGGCGAGGCGACGAATCGACCGGCGACGGCGCCACCTGCCGAAATCGCGACGCGAGATGCGTCGTCGCGGCGGGTCAGTCGGAAACCTTGGCCCGAGTCGCCTTGACCTGGGCCCGGATGCTCTTGCCTTCGAGCCGGCGCCGCCGCGACGCGCGGGTCGGCCGGGTCGGCTTGCGCTCAACGGGCACGTCGGCGGCGCGGGCAACCAGCGCGTTGAGGCGCTCGAACGCATCGCGCCGGTTGAGATCCTGGCTGCGATGCCGCTGCGCCTTGATGACGACGACGCCGTCGTCGCTGATCCGCCGGTCGCTGCTGCCGAGCAACCGTGCCTTCACCGCCTCCGGCAACGACGACGCGCCGACGTCGAAGCGCAGGTGCACGGCACTCGATACCTTGTTGACGTTCTGGCCGCCCGCGCCCTGCGCGCGCACCGCGGTGATCTCCACTTCCGACTCGGCAACGAGGACCGCGGTGCTCATTCGCCACCGACGACACGCACCGGCACGCGCGGCGCGCGGGCGCACATCAGCTCGTAGCCCACGGTGCCGGCGGCTTCGGCGATCTCGTCGATGCCGAGCACCGTGCCGTCGCCGGCCCGGCCCCACAGCACGACCTCGCTGCCGACGCAGGCCGCCGGGACCGGCGTCAGGTCGACCGTGATCATGTCCATCGACACGCGGCCGACCGTGCGCGTGCGCACCCCGTTGACGAGCACCGGGGTGCCGTGCGCATTCGTTCCCGGCGCGACGCGCGGGTAGCCGTCGGCATAGCCGCAGGCGACCACGCCGATGCGCATGTCTCGCTCGGCCGTGTAGCTCGAACCGTAGCCGACGCTCGCGCCAGCGGCCAGTGTCTGCACCGCGATCAGCTCGCTCTTCAGGGTCATCGCCGGTCGCAGCTGCCAATCGGCGGCGCGATGTTGCGGATGATCGGGCGACGAGCCGTACAGCATGATGCCGGGCCGCACCCAGTCGCTGGCGTCGGCGGCCAGCGACGTGCCGAAGCGCAGCATCGCGGCGCTGTTGCAGATCGAGCGCTCACCGGGCAGCTCGGCGGTGGCGACGGCGAAAGCCGCGAGCGAGGTCTCGATCGAGGCCGCGCCGCACCCATCGGCGCCGCTTTCGGCGTCGGCGTTCGCCAGGTGCGTCATCAGCGTGATCTCGCCGATCTGCGGCAAGGCATCGAGACGCAGCCAGGCGGCGCGATAGGCGCCGACGGCGAAGCCGAGCCGGTTCATGCCGCTGTTGAGCTTGAGGAAGACGTGCTGCGGGCGAACCGTCTTGTGCGCGGCCAGCCAGTCGATCTGGGCCGGGTGATGCACGGTGTGCCAGAGGTTCAGGCGCGAGCAGGCATCGAGATCGCGCGGCTCGAAGCAGCCTTCGAGCAGCAACACGGGGCCGCGCCAGCCGAGCGTTCGAATCCGTTCGGCTTCCTCGATATCGAGCAGCGCGAACCCGTCGGCACCCTTCAGGGCCGCGTAGACATGGCCGATACCGTGACCGTAGGCATCTGCCTTGACGACGGCCCAGACCTTGGCGCTCCCGGCGGCGCGACGGGCGACGGCGAGGTTGGCGGCGAGAGCGTCGAGATGGACGAGCGCTTCGATCGGTCGCGGCATGCGCGAATTCTGCCAGCTGCAATGCGGCTCATCCTGGCCGTGTCAAGTGCGAAAACCCGCGTGCTATAAACCCAGCCCCTAGGAGACACATGGGGAAACGAACCCGAAAAGCGCCGCAACGAAGCGAATGAAAAAAGGCTTCTACACGATCATGTCGGCGCAGTTCTTCAGCTCGCTGGC
>JBDTIO010000248.1:0-13578 GCA_039936375.1 Caldimonas sp.
GGATCATGCGGAAGGTCGAGCCGTTGCCGATGCCGGAGGTGAGGAACAGGACCAGGAACATCAGGAAGAAGCCGGTGAAGTCGCCGGCGCTCGGGCCGAACGGGAAGACGAAGGCCGAGGACGTGCCTTTCGGCAGGAAGTACAGAACGCCGAGCACCGCGAGCGCCATCACGACGAAGTTCCAGAACGTCACGCGGGCGCCGCCGAGCTTGTCCGCGAGCCAGCCGCCGAATGGCCGGACCACCGCGCCGACGAGCGGCCCGAGCCAGGCGTAGGCGAGCGGGTTGACGCTCGGGAACAGGCCCTTGATGAGCAGCGGAAAGCCGGCCGCGTAGCCGATGAAGGAGCCGAACGTGCCCAGGTACAGCAGGCACATCAGCCAGTTGTGCTTGCGCCGGAAAATCGTTGCCTGGGTCGCGAACGAGGCCTTGGCATCGGCGATGTCGCTCATGCCGAACCAGGCCGCGAGCGACGCGAGGGCGATCCAGGGTACCCAGATGAAGGCTGCGTTCTGGGTCCAGACCTGGGCTGCCTGACCGTTCTTGACGATGCTCTGCGCAGCGCCACCGAAGATGCCGAAGATGCCGGCCGTGACCACGAGCGGGCTGAGGAACTGCACCACCGAGACACCGAGGTTGCCGAGGCCGGCGTTGACGCCGAGCGCCGAACCCTTGCGCTCCTTCGGGAAGAAGAAGCTGATGTTGGCCATGCTCGAGCTGAAGTTGCCGCCGCCGAAGCCGCACAGCAGCGCGAGCGTGAGCATGGTCGCGTAGCTCGTTGTGTTGTCCTGGACTGCGAAGCCGATGCCGAGTGCCGGGATCAGAAGCGTGGCGGTCGAGATCGCGGTCCAGCGCCGGCCGCCGACCAGCGGAACGATGAATGAATAGAAGATGCGCAGGGTCGCACCCGACAGCGCCGGCGCCGCCGCCAGCCAGAACAGCTGGTCGTTCGAATATTTGAATCCGAGCGCAGGCAGGCCGACGGCGACGACGCTCCAGACCTGCCAGATCGCGAACGCGAGAAACAGCGCCGGCACGCTGATCCACAGATTGATCTTGGCGATGGCCTCGCCCTGCTGTTCCCAGAAGGCCTTGTCCTCCGGGGCCCAGAGGGTCAGGACATGGCCATGCGGCGCGCCGGGCTTGGCGCCAAGGGTATCGCTCATCGTTTCTCCTTGATGCGGCCGGCGCTCAGGCCCGCATGGTAAGCGGCGACCCCGGGCGTGCGCGCCCATGTGCACTTCGACACCAACGCGATCGACAAGCGGCAAGCGTACTGCGCCGGCCAACGGGTGCGATACAAGCGCCCGGCGCGCCTGACGCTGGTCGAGCGGCTGACGAAGGATCCAGGTCGCCGAAATCGTGGCCGACAAGAACTGGCGCAAGCCCGATGCATCGGCATCCTCTCCTGCTGCCTGACCGCCAATCGATGTCCTGATCGCCGTGCGGTTTAACCACAGCGCAGGGACGACAATGCCTGATGACCGTCCTCCACGATTTCGATCTAGTCCGCGTCGGCACGCTCGTCACCGTTCAATGGCGGGGATCGCCTCGGATGACCGTTGGCGTGCCGCCCGGATTGTCCGAGGGCGACTCGTACCGGGCAGCCGCCGATCGAATCGAGGCCGGCGCCGCGACCCGACCGGGCTTTGCTGCCGCCGAAGTCGTGTCGTGTGTCCGCCTCCTGCGCGAGCGTGCGGTCCACGCCATGACGCCCGGCTAGGAACGGTTCGCGCCACGCGAGGGCTCGTGCCGGCGTAGCGCGGGCGCCAGGCCAAGCGCGCGAGCCATGAGGCGAATGCCGGACGAACGTTCAGCCGTTCTCCTTTCGGCATCTGCGTGCGCCAGACCCGTGCGTTGCGCAATCACCTGGTCGACATGCCGCGTGTCGTCGGCTCGGGACCGGGGCTGCTATTTCGGCGCCAGCACCAGAACCGTGAATGTGTCGGGCAGCATCGGCGCCCGGGGGTGCGGTTGTTGGTCGGTGGCTGGTGGCAGCGGCCCGAAAAGCGCGGTGACGAGGTAGACGCGATGTGAGAGCGGGTCGAGCGACAAGGTGCGGGCTCGTGGTTGCGTCTGAACGGTCGCGACGACCGCGAAGTGCTCGGGGTCGCTCTCGTGAATCAGGGTCAAGGAGCCTTCTCCGTTGGCGCTCAACGCCTCGCCCAGCCCGGCGTCGAACTCGACGCCGTCGGGGCCGGCGCCGATCGGCAGATCGGCCACCAACCTGCCCGAGTCGGCGTCGATGATCGCCATCTTGTGATTGGCGCACACGGAAAAGAGCCGCTTGTGTGCGACGTCGATCGCCAACCCTGTGGGCTCCGCGCAGGGGGCGAGCGGCCACCTTGCCTGCACCCGGTCGGTGGCTTGATCGATGACGACCAGCTCCGACGTGCTTTCGATGTTCACGAAGACATGACCGGCACCGTCGCTGACGGCCACTTCGGGTTTGCCGCCGAGCGCGATGGTGGCCAGGACCTTCAAGCCGACCGCATCGATGACCGTCATGTTCTCGCTGTGGCCGTTGAACGTGTACACGCGCTTGAAGTTCGGCTCGTACAGGATCGCGTCCGGATTGGTTCCCGGCACGGCGATCGTGTCGGTGACGCGCAGGTCGTCCAGGCCGAAGACGCTCACCGTGTTGGCGCGGCCGTTGCTCGTGAAGCCCCGCTTCAAGTCTTGCGCCAGCGCGATGCCGTGCACGCCAGCGGTGCCGGCGATTTCGGCGACGACTTTCTTGCTGGCGGCGCTCCACAACTGGACGCGATCGCTGCGCGAGATGAAAAGGTGCTGCCGCTGCGAATCGAAGGTGACGAAGTCCCAGCCTCCGACGCCGCCGATCGTCACCCGGTCGACGAGGGCATAGTCGGAAACCGGCGCCGCCGTCGCATCGGTCGTGGCGCAGCCTTGCAGAAGCGGCAGCAGGATGCCGATGATCAGGAAGACGCCGCCGCGCCGGACGTATGAGATCGACATGAGGGGCTCACTGAATGTTGTGGGGCGCCTTGATTCGCGCATGCTTCAGTCTACGGGTTGAATCGCCGTCGGATCTCGGTGAGTTCATCCGTTTGCGACGCCCGATGACGTTCTTTCAACGCGGCTTGAACAAAGACATCAGTCGCTGACATACCCTGCGCCTCCTTTCGTTGAATGCTGCAATGAATCCGCCGACGAATCTGCAAGACCAGGAGCAGTGGGGCAAGGTTCCCCAGGTCACGCTGTGGGTTCTGGATCATCAAGATCGCCGCCACGACGCTGGGCGAGACCGGCGGCGATGCGGTGACGATGTCCATGAACCTCGGCTACCTCGTCGGCACCGCGATCTTCGCGGCTGTCTTCGTGGTCGCGGTGAGCGCGCAGATCTCCGCTCGCAGGTATCACCCGTTCCTGTTCTGGGTCGTGATCGTCGCCACCACGACGGTGGGAACGACGCTCGCGGACCTTCTCGATCGCTCGCTCGGCATCGACTATCTCGGCGGCACCTCGATCCTGCTGGCCGACTTGCTGGCGACGCTGTATCTCTGGCATCGCTCCCTCGGCTCGGTGAACGTGTCCGAGATCGCGTCGCGCAGGCCGAGCTGTTCTATTGGGTGACCATCCTGTTTTCGCAGACGCTCGGGACGGCGCTGGGCGACTGGACCGCCGATGCCAAGACCGGCCTGGGCCTCGGCTACCAGGGCGGCGCCATCGTCTTCGGGATCGGCCTGGCCATCGTCGCGGCGGCCTGCTTCTGGACGCGTGTCTCGCGCGTCCTGCTGTTCTGGGCCGCTTTCATTCTGACCCGCCCGCTGGGCGCCACGGTCGGCGACTCTCTCGACAAGCCGCATGCCAACGGCGGTCTGGGGATGAGCCGCTACCTGGCATCGGCCGCGCTCGCCGTGTTCATCGTCGCCAGCGTCGTGCTGCTACCGAAGCGGGCCGCGCGGCGGCGGAACGTCGCCGCGGTTTCCAGGTAGCGGAAGTCAATTCAGATCGCCGGCCCCTGCGTGCTGAGCAGGCCGCTTCGACCGGAAACCGTGCCCGCGCGCGGAACGCAACGCGGCAGTGCGACGCCGCGGAACAGCTCGGGGAGCTGACTCAGGCTGACGAACGTCCAGCCCTGCACACGCCAGCCGGAGACCAGTTTTTGCAGGGAGCCGATGAGCGGAATTCCTTCCAGCTCCGCATGCAAGGTGAAGACCTGGAGGTCGGCGCGCGTTTCGGTCAGCGCCAGCAGGTGCTCATGCACGTTGCGCTCCTCGCAGCCGTCGATGCCGATCAGCTCGTCCATCGTCGGCAGCGTCGTCGGAAACTGAGTCGGCCCCGATTCATGACCGTCACGATCGACCGGCACGAAGGGCGAGCTCCCCCGCGTGTCCGACGCGACCTGGATACCAAGCTCGCTTTCGAATCGGAAGGCCACTTCGTTCATTTGCCAACCGGCCGCACCATGAATCGTCGGCCGACGCCCGAAGATGTCGGCGTAGCGATCGGCGGCGAGTCGCATCTGGTGCTTGGTCCAGCCCGCCGACGCGGTGGCGACGTTGTCTTGCCACAAGGTGTGGTTCCAGACATGGATACCGGTGTCGAACCCGGCGGCGGCGACGGCACGCATCGTCGCGCCTTCGCGGCGCCCGATGTCCGGGGCCGGCAGCAAGGTGCCGTAGAGCAGCGTGCGAATGCCGTAGTGGCGAACGACGGACGTTCGCCGCACCTTGCCGAGAAAGCCTGGTCGAAAGGCCCGTCCCAAGGCCCGTCCCGTTTGATCAGGGCCGAGGCTGAAGAGAAACGTCGCCGGTATCCCCAGGCGCTCGAACAGGCGCGCCAGCGCCGGCACGCCGTCACGCGTGCCACGCCAGGTATCGGCGTCCACCTTCAACGCAATCCGGCGCATGGGCGAACGATCAGTCGTTGAGGTGCCCGGCCAGGTCGAGCTCGCTCTCGTAGTGGTCGAACAGCGCCTCCATGGCCTGTCGCACCGTGCGCTTGGGCCGCCAGCCCAGATCCTGCGTCAGGTTGGTGATATCCGGAACCCGGCGATTGATGTCCTGGTAGCCGGCGCCGTAATAGTCGAGCGCCGAGGTCTCCACGACACGCACCGCGTTCGCGCGTTCGCGAAAGGCTTCGCGCGCCTTCGCGATCTCCAGCATGCTCGTGGCCAGCTCACGGACCGAGATGTCGTTGTCGGGGTTGCCGATGTTGTAGATCTTCTTGGAGGCCCGGCCATCCGGGTTGCGCAGGATCTCCATCAACGCGTCGATGCCGTCGCGGATATCGGTGAAGCAGCGCTGCTGGCTGCCGCCGTCGACAAGGTGGATCGGCTCGCCGCGAACGATGTGGCCGAGAAACTGGCTGATGACCCGGCTCGACCCTTCCTTGGCGGTATGCAGGCTGTCGAGACCGGGTCCGACCCAGTTGAAGGGCCGGAACAAGGTGTAGTCGAGGGCATTTTCCTGGCCGTAGCCGTGGATCACGCGATCAAGCAGCTGCTTCGAACAGGCATAGATCCATCGCGTCTTGCTGATCGGGCCGTAGATCAGCGGCGAGAGATCCGGATCGAACTGCGCGTCCTCGCACATGCCGTAGACCTCGCTCGTGCTCGGAAAGACGAGGCGTTTCTTGTACTTGACGCAATGCCGCACGATCGGCAGGTTCGCTTCGAAGTCGAGCTCGAAGACACGAAGCGGCTCCAGCACATAAGTGGCCGGCGTGGCGATGGCCACCAGCGGAAGGACGACGTCGCACTTGCGGACGTGGTATTCGATCCACTCCTTGTTGATCGTGATGTCGCCTTCGAAAAAATGGAAGCGCGGCTCGCTCAACAGCGGCGCGACCCGATCGGATTGCATGTCCATCCCGTAGACGTGCCAGTCGGTCGACTCGAGTATCCGGCCGCTGAGATGGTGGCCGATAAAACCATTGACGCCGAGGATCAGGACTTTGAGCATGCGAGGGGCCGGGAGTCGGAGGTGAGTATGGCGTCGCCGAAGCAGCGATCGAATTCGCTCGCGTCGAGCGAACGACCGTCGATGCTGGCGCGCAGGATGTCGACCGATTGGCCATCGCTGGCATCGAGCGCGAGCTGGCCGTCGCGTATCTGCACGACGAAAGACTCGCGAGGCGCAGCGCCCGGCGCCGCGCCGGCGAGGCGGGTCCTGGCGATGACGATGCGCTTGCCGGCGTGGTCGAAGAAAGCGCCAGGGTATTCGGGCGGGGCGACGGCACGAACGAGGTCGTGGACCTGGCGCGCCGTCGCGGTGGCGGGAAGGCGACCGTCTTCGGTACCGCGTCGGCCGAAATAGCTGCCTTCGGCGAGACGCTGCTCGACGAAATCCGAAGTGCCCGCAAGCAAGCCTGGAAGCGCCCGCGCCAGCACGATCTCGGCGGCGACCGTGACCTTGTCGAACACCTGGCGTGCCGTGTCGTCGACCAGGATGGGAACCGCGCACTGGTCGACGATGGCGCCGTGATCGGGCCTCTCGTCCATGACGTGCAAGGTCGCACCGGTTTCGCGCTCGCCGCGCAGGATCGCCCAGTTCACCGGGGCACGCCCGCGGTAGCGCGGCAGCAGGGAGCCGTGCAGATTGAAGGCACCGCGTCGCGCGACAGCGAGCAGGCTCGCCGGCAACATCGACCGGTAGTAGAACGAAAACAGGAAATCGGGGGCGGTCGCCTGGCAGGCCGCGAGCAGAGACGGATCCGAGGCACTGTTGCGGGCGATGCAGGCGAGCCCGTGCTCGGCCGCATACGCGGCCACGCTGGCGAACCAGATCGCCTCGCCGGCTGCGTCGTGATGCGTCACGACGAGGCGAACGTCGACGCCGGCGTCGAGCAGTACCGCCAGGGCGCGGACGCCCACGTTGTGATACGCGAAGACCACCGCGCTCGGCTTCGTGCGCACCGCCTCAAGTGCCATCCGGCTTCTCCAGGACGGCGCGGATCACGAAGCGCGGGCGCATCCGCACTTCCTGAAAGATGCGGCCGACGTATTCGCCCAGAAGACCGATGCCGAACAGCGCCAGCCCGATCAGGAAGAAGGCGATCGCGAACAGCGTGAAGAGCCCGCCCACCTCCGGCCCGATGAGCAGCCGCCTGGCGATCAGCAACAAGACGAGCAGCCCGGCACCGGCCGACACCGCCATGCCGAGCATGGAAAACCATTGCAGTGGCACGACGGAGTAGCCGGTCATGAGGTCGAAGTTGAGACGGATCAGGCTGTACAGCGAATACTTGGAGGCGCCGGCGAATCTTCGGTCGTGTGCGACCTCGATCTCGATCGGGCGGCGCGCGAACTGATAGGCGAGGGCGGGAATGAAGGCGTTCATCTCGCCGCACTGGTTGATCAGATGAACGATCCGGCCGCTGTAGGCGCGCAGCATGCAACCCTGATCGGTCATGACGATATGGGTGATGCGGGCGCGCAGGTGGTTCATGGCACGGCTGGCGGCGCGTCGCCACCCGGCGTCCTGGCGGCGCGAGCGGATGGAGCCCACGTAGTCATGGCCCGCCGCCATCGCCGCCAACAGTCTGGTGATCTCCTCGGGCGGGTTTTGCAGATCGGCGTCGAGCGTCACGACCCGCTCGCCGCGGCATCGGGCGAAGGCCGCCAGGATCGCCCGATGCTGGCCGAAATTGCCATCGAAGAAGATGACGCGGGTGACCTCGGGCCGCGCCTCGAACTGCCCGGCGAGCAGACGAGCCGAGCCGTCACGACTGCCGTCGTCGACGAAGATCACCTCGTAGGGCACGCCCAAGGCATCGAGAGCCGGATAGAGGCGCTCGAACAGCGCCGGAAGGCCGGGCTCTTCGTCGTAGACCGGGATGACGACGCTGACCTCGATCGTCGCGTCGGCGAGCGGCGCTGCCGCTGCATCCAGATCTGCGCCGCTGCCGGCGACGCTCCGTTGCGTCGGGGGAAAGATCGGCATCGTCATGACAGGGCCCGCAGGATCGCCGTGCACACCCGCTCCACATCGTCGGGTTGCATTGCCGCAAAGAGAGGCAGTGTGACGATGCTCGCACCGATGCGCTCGGCTTCGGGAAAGTCTCCCGGCGCGTGGCCGAGCTCGCGATAGAGGGTGAACAGGTGCATGGCGGGGTAGTGCACGCCGATGCCGATGCCCTGTGCCTTCATGGCCGCGATGAACGCCGGTCGGCTCGCGCCGGGCGGCAGGAGCACCTGGAACATGTGCCAGTTGCTGTGCGCCGCGTCCTGAACCGGCAACTCGAGGCCGAGGGCCGGATCGAGTGTTTCGAAGTAGCGGCTGGCGAGTCGACGTCGGGCGGCGTTGAAGGTTTCCAGCTGGCGCAACTGGCCCAGACCGATGGCGGCGGCGATGTCGGTGAGATTGGCCTTGCCACCGAGACGGTCGACGTCCATCGAGCCATCGGCGAAACGAGTCACGCCTTGCAGCCGAAGCTTCTCGAACGCGGCTGCTTCGAGCTCGTCGTTCATCACCAGGCAGCCGCCTTCGCCGGTCGTCATGTTCTTGTTGGCATGAAAGCTGATGGCGACGAGATCTCCCGAACAGCCGATCTCGCGGCCACTCCAGTGTGAGCCCATCGATTGCGCCGCGTCTTCGACGACGCGCAGCCGGTGCCGCGCTGCGATGTCGTAGAGCCGGCCTCGATCGGCCGGCAGGCCGGCCATGTCGACGGGCAGCAGGGCCCGGGTGCGAGGCGTGATCGCTGCCTCGATCAAGGCCGGATCGATGTTTCGTGTCGGCCGATCGACGTCGACGAACACCGGGCGAGCGCCGGTCTGCAGGATCACGTTGCCGGTGGCGACCCAACTGAGCGGCGTGGTGATCACTTCGTCGCCCGGGCCGACGCCGATCAGCCGAAGGGCGAACTCGAGCGCTGCCGTTGCCGAGTTCACGACTCGGACCGGCCGGCCGGCAAAACGCGCCGACAGTGCCTCTTCGAACACCCGGCTTCGCGGCCCCGTCGAGATCCAGCCGGAGCGAAGAACCTCGGCGACCTCGGCGATCGTCTGTTCGTCGATGGTCGGACGGGTGAAGGGAAGAAACCGCGCGTTCGGGTTCAACTCTCGTTTCATTTCTAGACCTTGAGTCCAGATCGAGCCACCAGCGCCACGCCCAGCAGGATGACGCCGATGCCCAACCAGCGCTGCAATGAGACCGCCTCGCCGAACAGCCAATAAGCGAGCATGGCGTTCAGGACATAGCCGAGCGACAGCATCGGGTAGGCGACGCTGACGTCGATTCTCGACAGCGCGACGATCCAGACGACGACGCTGACGACATAGCAGGTCAGGCCGCCCAGGATCGCCGGATGAACGACCAGCACGCCAGCGGCGTGGCGCATCGTCGGCCAGCTCGTGATCGGGCCGGAGGCGGTCGCTCCGGCCTTGAGCAAGAGCTGGGCCACGGCGTTCAGGAAGACACCGATGCAAACGATCAGGAAGTCGACAAGGCGCATGTTCTTTTCGGCGTCGTCAGGGTTTCACGACGACGAGTCGGTTGGGATCTTCGAAGGCGACTCGCATCGCCACGCCTCGGGCGGCCAGCAAGCTGTACGTCGGGCGCGTCATGTAGGCGGCCGCGCGCGGCTCATGTTGCCATCGCACGATGAAGTCATCAAGCGATGGGATCCAGCGGCCAGGTTCCAGCTTCTCGCCGAAGGAGAACTCGTCCTGGTAGTCGACCAGAATGACCGGGCGGCGCAGGTAGAAGGGCAGCGTCTGGTCGTAGGCGCGAACCGCGAATATCGGTGCGTCGGCGCCGACCAGCGGCACGACGACGCGGGCGAGAGCGTCGGCGCTCTTCAGTTGCCCGAACGTGTCATGCGATTGCATGACGACGAGCGTCGCCCCCAGGTGCGCCACTGCGACCACCGCCAGTGCAGGCAGGAAGCGGCCGCGGCGCAGCAGGACGAAGGCGACCAGCGCTCCGGCGAGAAAAAGGGCGGCGCCGATACCGACGCCCGTCTGCAGGGAGCGCACTGCCGCGGCCGGCGTTTGCGAGGAAAACAAACGCGCGAGCTGAGGCAGCAACAGCAGCGCGATCGCCCACAGCAGCGTCGGCACGGCGAGGTACACACAGAAGGCTCGCGGCTGGCCGGTGACGAACGCGCGCCCGGCGAGAAGCGCCAGCGCCGGGAACATCGGCAGGATGTATGAGGAAAGCTTCGAACCCGAGAAGCTGAAGAAGACGAACACGAAGGCCGCCCAGACGAGCAGGAAGCTGAGCGCGAAATCGTCGCGACAGGGCTTGAGAAGCCAGGGCAACGCGGCGGTCCAGGGCAGCGATCCGGCGAGCAGAAAGGGCACGAAATACCACCACGACCCAGTGCGGTGATGCTCGGTGGTGAGGAAGCGATCGACGTGCTCGTGAATGAAGAAGAAGCTCGCAAAGTCCGGGTGGCGCAACGACATCAGCACGAACCACGGCACCGCCACGATCAGGACGACGACGAGCCCGGATCGCCAGCGCAGGTGGCGCCACAGGTCGACATCCCTGCGCCAGAGGCTGTGGATGACCAGCGTTGCGCCGGGGATCAGGACGGCGACGACTCCCTTGGCGAGAATGCCGACGCTGATGCCGAACCAGGCTGCCAGCATCCAGCGGCCGGCCCGGCGCGATGACAGACCGCTGTGCTGCGCCAGCAGCACGCTGCACATCGTCAACGTCAACGCCGCGCACAGGCCGGCGTCGAGCGAGAGGAAGTGGCTGTTGCCACTGATCCACGTCGTCGATGCGGCGATGAGAAAGGCGGCGATGCCGCTGCGGCGGCCCCACAGACGGTCGGCCGTGTAGCCGACGAGCGCGACCACGGCGAGGCCGGCGAGACCCGGCCACAGCCGCGCCGCGAACGCGTTGACGCCGAAAAGCTCATAACTCAAGGCACCGGCCCAATACTGCAGCGGCGGCTTCTCGAAGTAGAGCAGGCCGTTGAGCCGCGGCGTGAGCCAGTCGCCGCTGTCGAACATGGCCAAGGCGAGGCTCGCGTAACGACCTTCGTCGGCACCAATGAGCGAGCGACCGCCGAGCACCGACAGCCAGAGTACTCCGATGCCCCCGCCGAGGGCCCAGAACCATCGGTCGTACCGCTTCTCACCCGACGATTCAGGGCTCCGGCTGGGGTCGGGGGCGGCCCGGATTCTCATGGAGCTGTGCGATGGCAATGAAGGGGAGTCCGGTGAGGCGAATGAGACAGACGACAGGCGCTGAAGGGTAGCGAGTGCGTGTGGGCCGTTCGTTGCAGTGGCGTGAAAATTCCGTGGCAGGAGGATAGCGGCGTCGGCGCGCCGTTGTCGCCTTCGATCGGTCACGGCACGAGTCATTCTTGGCGGTGCAAGACCCGGTTCGCAGCGCCCGCTATCGCGCCTATGATGGTTTCGGATTGCCACGGGCAGTCTCGAGCATCGCAACTGTAGGAGCATCCCTCATGGCCAAGAAGAAGAGCGAATCCGGCGTCTATCGCGTCACCGAGATCATCGGCACGAGCCCGCTTTCCTGGGAGGACGCGGCAAGAAATGCGGTCGAAACGGCCGCCCGCTCGCTGCGTGACCTGCGGGTTGCCGAGGTGAGCAAGCTCGACATGAAGATCGAAGGCGGCAAGGTCGTGGCGTACCGAGCGCGGGTTTCCCTCTCCTTCAAGTACGACGACGCCTGATCGCCGCCTTGCCATCGGCGGTCGGCGCGCCGACCGCTCGCCTCGAAGGTTGTCTATGAAGGCCAGCCTGCAAGGGGCCGTCACGTGGCTGCCCGACCCGGCCGACCACGACTACGCCGTGGCGGGCTCCTACCTGGGCCTCATCGACGACGACAAAAAGGTTGCGCCGACGGTGAGCCGGTTGCGGGCCGCGGCCGTCACCCAGTTCGCGGCCAAGGATATCTTTCGCGCCTCGAGACTCTCGCTGCTGGGCGTCAGCGATTCGCACGTCGAAAAGGAAAGAAAGAAGCTGCGCAACGGTACCGGCCTGTCGCCGATTCTGCTGATGCGCGACGAGCCGAACGGCAGCGTCGTCATCGCCGATGGCTACCACCGGTTGTGCGCTGTCTATGGCGTCGACGAAGACGCCCTCGTGAGCTGCAAGATCATCTAGTTATTCGCGTCGGGCGCGTCGTCTGCGCCGTGCCACCATGTTCGAAGCCGTCCCCGTCGAATTCGTTCTCTTCGCCGGCGTGCTGGCCGGCGTTGCGATATGGAGCCGGCAGGCGCTGACGGTGGCGCTGTTCGGCGCAGTGCTGATCGCGACCTACAAGGTCGCCTTTTCGCCGTTCGCAACCGGTGCCGGCGCCGCGGGCCTGCTCGGGCACCTGGAGCACGAGTGGGTCACGCTCGCCAATCTGCTGCTCTTGCTGCTCGCCTTCGCGCTGGTGGCGAAGACCTTCGAAGACAGCGGCGTGCCGATGCTCCTGCCGCGCTGGCTTGCGGACGACTGGAAAGGCGGCTTCGTGCTGCTCCTCTCGGTCTGCGTGCTCTCCGCGTTTCTCGACAACATCGCCGCCGCCATGATCGGCGGCACGGCCGCCCGCACGCTATTCGACAAGAAGGTTCACGTCGGCTATCTGGTGGCCATCGTCGCCGCAGCGAACGGCGGCGGCGCTGGCAGCGTCGTCGGCGACACCACCACGACGATGATGTGGATCGCGGGCATTGCGCCATCCGACATCGCCTCGGCCTTCATCGGCTCCGCGGTCGCGCTGATGCTGTTCGGTGTGGTCGCCTCGCGACAGCAGCAGGCCTACTCGCCGATCCGCAAGGACGAGCCGTCGGGGGCGCGCATCGACTGGCCGCGCCTTGTCATCGTTCTCTGCATCCTGCTTGCGGCGATCGCCGCCAATCTCGTCGTCAACAGGCGCTTTTCGGCGATGTCGGCCAGCGTTCCCTTTCTCGGTCTATCCATCTGGCTCGCGATCGGCCTTACCGCGATCTGGCGTCGGCCGACCTGGCGCCTCCTGCCAGGCGCATTTCGCGGCGCGCTCTTTCTGTTGTCCCTGGTGTTGTGTGCCACGATGATGCCGGTCGAAAGGCTCCCGTCGGCATCGTGGCAGACGACATTCGGACTCGGCGTGTTGTCTTCGGTATTCGACAACATCCCGCTGACGGCGCTAGCCATCCGCCAGGGTGGCTACGACTGGGGCCTTCTCGCTTACGCCGTCGGCTTCGGCGGCTCGATGATCTGGTTCGGCTCGTCGGCCGGCGTGGCCGTGGCGACGATGTTCCCCGAAGCGCGCAACGTCGGCCTGTGGTTGCGTCACGGCTGGCATGTCGCGTTGGCCTACGTCATCGGCTTTTTCGTGATGCTGGCGCTGCTCGGATTTCATCCGGGCGCGAGCCCGAAGATCCATGCCCTGGTGAAGGGCGTCAGCGCCGCGCTGTAGGCCTCTTCCTACCAGCGAATCGGTGCGGCCCAAATTGCTGCGCCCAGGCCATCTGCCTACGATGCGCAGCGTCGTCACGCAATTCGGCGATGCGATACTCTTCTTTCCACTGGAGCCGACGAATTGCCTCATGCCCTGCTCGTCGACGATGACGCGGATGCCGCCGAGACGATGGCCATGCTCATCGCCAGCGAAGGCTTCACGGTCGCCACGGCCGGATCCTTGCGCGAAGCGCGCCGTCAGATGTC
>JBDTIO010000249.1:0-7868 GCA_039936375.1 Caldimonas sp.
CAATCTGCTCGGCGACGGCCTGCGCGACGCGCTCGATCCACGACAGCGTTGATGGCCGACCCCTTACAGTGCCTGCTTATTCACCCCGAGGATCGTGACATGCCCATCCGCACCGCATCGTTGAACAAGCAACTCAAGAAGAACGGCACCCGACTTCATCTGGCGATGATGGCGCGCAGCCACTCTCAAGGTGCGGAGCACAAGGCGTCCGATCAGGAGCAGGCTCTGCTCGACGAGCGTGGCGCGCTCAAGGCCGAGGCCGAGGCGCGGCGGACTCAACGGGCACTTCCCAAGGCGGCGCCGGCCAAGGCCGCGAAAGTCGTCAAGCCCGCCAAGGCCCCGAAAGCGCCGAAGGCCGCGAAGGCACCCAAGGAAGCGAAGGCGGCCAAGTCGGACAAACCGTCACGCGCCGTCAAGCAGGCCAAGAAAGCCGAAAACGCCGAGGCGGCCAGGAAAGCGACGCAGAAATCCGCGAAGACCTGAGAAGCGCATCGGGCAGTCTGACCTGTCGGCGCCGGGCAGCGCCGAGTCCCGGCGGCGGCGCGACGCGGCGGAGGTTGTGACGCGGCGGGTTCGATGCGAGACTGCGGCACGCATCGCACGCACCCGCTTCGAATTCGCCGGACGCTCCCCAGCCGCCATCGTCCATGCCGCCTCGACGAGTCTCAGACCCAGCCGCCGCCGGCTTGCCCGAGGATGACGACTCGAAGGCCGGTCTCACCCTGATCCTGAATCGCGCCCTGGCCGGCGACGGCGCATCTCGCGAACGCGTCTACACGCTGCTCTACGCCGAGCTGCTGCGGCTGGCCCGATCGCATCTGTCGGGCTCAGGCGCGATCTCGCTCAATCCATCGGCGCTGGTCCACGAAGCCTACCTGCGCATGCTGCGCCGCGAAGCCACGCCCATGCGCGACCGGCGCGCTTTCTTCGCCTACGCCTCGACGGTGATGCGCAGCGTCCTCGTCGATCACGTGCGCGCCAGCGCAGCCGACAAGCGCGGCGGCCTCTTCACGCCGGTGACGCTGACGACCGGCGTGCTCAACAGCGTCGCCGCCGAGGAAGATTTCTCGCGGCTGAGCGATGCGCTCGACGCCTTGCGCAGCGTCGACGAGCGCGGCTTTCGCGTCGTCGAGATGCGCTACTTCGCCGGCATGACCGAAGAAGACATCGCCGGCGAGCTCGAGGTCTCGGTGCCGACAGTCAAGCGCGACTGGCGCAAGGCCCGCGCCTTCCTCTTCGAGCAGCTTCGCTAGAGGCGCTCCGCGGCGAAATGACGAGCGCGGCACAGCCCGGGCGGTGGGCCGAAGCGATGGCCTCGTTCGAGGCCTGGACGCAAATGCCGACGTCCGATCGCGCGGCGTGGTTAACGGGGCTGGCCGACAGCGACGCGGATCTTCATGCCAAGGTCGAGACATTGATCCGTGCCGACGAAGAAGCCGACGAGCGTTCGTTCCTCAGCCCGGCGAGCGACCTTTCTGCGGCGGCCGCCGGCCTCGCAGGCCAACGCCTCGGCCCCTGGCTGATCGAACGCCTGCTCGGCAGTGGCGGCATGGGCCAGGTCTGGCTGGCACGCCGCACCGACGGCCTCTACGACGGCCTGGCGGCGATCAAGCTGATGCGTCTGGCCTCGGCCGATGCCGGCGCCAATCAGCGGTTCGCGCGAGAGGGGCGCCTGCTCGGCCGCCTCAACCATCCCCACATCGCCCGCCTGCTCGATGCCGGCGTCAGCGCGGCTGGCGAGCGCTACCTGGTCCTCGAATACGTCGAGGGCGAGCGCATCGACCTCTGGTGCGACGAGCATCGTCTGACGATCGCCCAGCGTGTGGCGCTCTTCGTCGGCGTCTGCCAGGCCGTGGCGCACGCACACGAGAACCTGGTCGTTCATCGCGACCTCAAGCCCTCGAACATCTTCATCAGCGACGGCGGCGAGGTGAAGCTGCTCGACTTCGGCGTTGCCAAGCTGATCGAGGAAGGCGCCGGCGAATCGACCGAGCTGACGCGCGAGGCGGGCGCCGCCATGACGCCGCAATACGCCGCGCCGGAGCAATTGAGCGGCGGCGCGGTCTCCACCGCTACCGATGTCTACGGTCTCGGCATGGTGCTCTACGGGCTGCTCAGCGGCTCGCGTCCCTACGCCGCAGCGCCTCGCGCCGGCGACGTGTCGCGGCCGTTGTGGAGCCTGCCTGCCGATCTCGGCGCGGCCAGGCAGGTGGCCGCGCAGCGAGACACCAGCACCCAGGCGCTGCGCAAGGCCTTGCGCGGAGACCTCGCTGTCGTCGTCGCCAAGGCAATCAAGCCCGATCCTGCCGAGCGCTATCGCGCCGTGCCCGACTTCGCGGACGATCTGCAGCGCGTGCTCGACCGGCGGCCGATCGCGGCGCGGCCCGACAGCACCGGGTATCGGCTGCGCCGCTACCTGCAGCGACATGCCTTCGGTGTCGCGACCGCCGCGGTGCTGACGGTCAGCATCGTCGCTGGCGTCGCCGGCACGCTGATCAAGGAGCGCGAAGCACAGCGGCAGGCGGAGCGAGCAGTCGCCGTGAAGCGCTTCCTGCTCGACATGTTCCAGCAGGCACGCACCTCCGTGCAGAGCGGGGGCGTGCAGGTGCGCGAGGCGACCGTCAACGACATGCTCGCGGCCGGCGCCGACCGCGTCGGAAAGTCGTTTGCGACCGAGCCGGAGATCCGCGACGAAGTGTTCGGGGTCATTCAAGAGCTCTACTCGGACGCGTTCGATCCGAAGCAGGCGCTCGTTCTGGCGCGACAGCGCCTGGACGCCGCACGGGCCGCGTTCGGCTCAACGGACAGCCGAATCGCGCCCGCCGAGGTCGGGCTCGCGACCGCGCTGATCATCGCCAACGACATGTCCGAAGCCGAAGAAACGCTGGGCCAGGCGCAGGCTCTGCTAGACCGCGCCGGCGACCAGACTTCGCTGGTGCGCGGGCGCCTGCTGCGGTGGCAAGGCATCGTCGTCCTGATCACCGGGGCCAAGCCGGAATGGCACGCCCATCCGCTGCGCCGCGCCATCGAACTGCTGCGCGCGCGCTACCCCGACAGTGACGAGTTGCTCGAGAGCCTGGTCTCGCTACCGAGCGAGGCCTGCCGCTACGGCGAACCGGTCGAGGCCCTCGCCGCGGCCGAGGAGCTCTATCGGCGAACCGTGAAGCGCTATGGCGCCGACAATCTCTTCATCGACACGGCAGGCCTGTTGCGCGGACAGCTGCTCCTGAAGACCAACCATCCCGGCGATGCCTTGCCTGTCCTCGAGCAGGCCCGCGTTGGCCTGCGCCGCCACCTCGGGCCCGGCAACCAGAACGTGCTGCTCGCCGATCTCGAACTGGCCGAGACCTACCGGCTGCTCGGACGGAACGGCGACTCGGAGCGCACGTTCGCGGCTGTCGAGGAAGCGATGCGTCGCGACCATCCGGGCGATCGGGACGTCGCCCGCATGGTGAGCTCGACGCGCGACGATTTCGCGAAGCTCGACGCCGGCGAGACGTTGCACCGCTGCGGCGTCTGACGCCTGACCGACGCATCGCGGCGCCGGGCACCTGGCTTGGACGACCGTCCACGGCGACACCCTGAGCATCGACGACAACGTCGGCCCCGTCGCGGGACCGAACGGCAGCGCCGATGTCATCGTCACCACGATGACGACCTTCACTCTCACTGCAACGAACCCGAACGGGCATACGACAGCCACGGCGTCCGTCGACGTCGCGACCGTGGGCGATCGCTTCGTCGACGCGGCCAACGGTTCCGACGCCGGCGATTGCACCCAGCCCGCGCCGTGCAAGACCATCGCCAAGGCGATGACGGTCGCGACGAACGGCTCGACCGTGTATCTCGCCGACGGCGACTACACGCCGGCGACGCAAGTTAACGGCGCCACCATCGCCGATGGCGTGACGCTGAGCGCCACCAACGCCGGCGCGGCGACGATTGCCGATAACTTCATACTGACCGCCGCCGGCTCGGCCGTCCTGAACGGTCTCGTCTTCGGCGCGACGAACGTGAACTCGCCGACTTGCGGCGGCATCACGGCGAACAGCACGACAGGAACGCCGACGCTGCTCATGACCGGCGTGCTCATCAAGTGCATCGGCGCCGTGAACATCGGTGGCACGGTGAAGGCAACGATGCAGCCGGGGCTCCTTCCCGGCGGTCTCTACACGGCCGCGATGCCCAACAGCTATTTCCCCATGATCACCGTCTCGAACTCGGCCGACCTGCAGATCGACGGTGGGATCTCCGACGGCAACACGACCGGCGCACCTGCATTCGGGGGCGGCTGGTTCATTGTGCAAAACGCCGCGACGATGACGCTCTCGGGCGTGACCGTGCGCAACCGGACGCAGGAGACGATCGCGCTGGTCGACACTGCCAAGGTCAGTCTCACGAACAGCACTTTGCTGACCTCGCTGGGTGTCGCAGGCGACTGCGGCGCCGCCGTCATCGTCGGCGGAACAGCCACCCTCTCGCTCGATCATTCGCAGATCTCGAACAACCCCGGGCAAGCCATCTGCGTAAACAATGGCACGAGCGCCGCGACCATCCATGTCGCGAACGGCAGCGCGATCACGCAAAACACCGTCGGCATCGCGAGCTTGAGCACCGGCGCGACCGCAGTGGTGACGATCGATCACTCGAGCTTCACGAACAACGGCTCGGGCATCGAGTGGAACGGTTTCCCCGGCTCGAGCTTCACCATCACGAGCAGCACGCTGACCGGCAACGGCACGGGCATCTCGTTCCAGGGGCTCGGCGGATCGCTGACCCTGCGCGGCAGCAACGTCTCGAGCAACACCGGCACCGGCGTGTCCGTCGGCCAGGCCGGCGCCACGGCAGTCAGCGCCGATCTTTGAACGCAGGCCAGTCCAGGGCTGAACACCTTCACGGGCAACACCAACACGGGGCTGAGCGTCGGCCTGATGTCCGGGCACACGCTGCAGGTGGTCGGCACGCGTGGAACGCCAGCCAGCAAGGCGCCGATGCGAATGGGCACTATTCGACGGCGCCGAGCTTCACGCCCGTGCCCAAGACCAGCCCGCAGAGCGGCAAGAACTTCAACATCGGCAACACAGGCGTGACCCTCGACCTCTGACGGCCGGATAGCCCAGGCGGCGTTAGCATCGGCGCCGATCGCCGGCATCGGGCCGCGCACGCCTGGCCCTGGGGAGTCGTCATGCTGATCCGTCTTTTCGCCGTCACTTTTTCGTCGCTTTTGGTCGCGACCTTCGCCTTCGGCCAGGAAGCGTCGCCCTCGCGCCTCGACGCCGTGCAAAAGAGCGGCAAGCTGCGCGTCTGCACGCCCGGCGACTACACGCCGTTCGCGTTGCAGAAGGGCGAGGCCTTCGAAGGCCTGGACGTCGATCTCGTGCAATCGGCGGCCAAGGGGCTCGGCGCCGAAGCGGTGTTCGTGAAGTCGGCCTGGCCGACCTTGATGAAGGACTTCATCGAGAAGTGCGACGTCGCCGTCGGCGGCATCTCGGTCACGCTCGACCGGCAGAAAACGGCGTTCTTCTCCGCGGCCTACATGGTCAACGGCAAGGCACCGATCACGCGCTGCGAGAACGCCACGAAGTTCCAGACGATCGCCGACATCGACAAGCCGGGCGTCACGGTGATCGAGAACCCCGGCGGCAGCAACGAGCGCTTCGCGCGAACCAACTTCAAGAACGCGAAGATCGTGATCTACAACGACAACACGACCATCTTCGACGAGATCCTGAAGGGCCGCGCCGACGTGATGATCTCGGAATCGGCCGAGACGATGGTGCAGCAGAAGCTGCGCCCCGGCCTGTGCGCCGTCAACCCCGACAAGCCGCTGCAGTACGGCGAGATGGCCTGGCTGCTGCCGCGCGGCGACGTCGCTTTCAAGGCCTGGATCGATCAGTGGCTGCACCTGGCCAAGTCGACCGGCGAATACGACCGCGTCGCGGCCCGCTGGCTGCGCTAGCGCAGCGCCCGCCCGCACCGGCCTGCATGGCCAGTCGTCCGCTTCCCTCGGTCGTTCAGACGAAGCGCTTCGAAAAAAAGCGCGAGCTGATCCTGAATGCGGGGGCGTTGTTCTTCAACGAGCGAGGCGTCAAGGGCGCGACCTTCGCCGACATCGCCGGCAAGGTCGGCCTCGTGCCGAACAGCGTCACCTACTACTACCGGAAAAAGGAAGACCTGGCGACGGCTTGCTTCCTGCGCGCCACCGCCGTTTTCGACCGCATCGCGTCCGAGGCCGCCCACGAGGCGACGACGGAAGCACGAGTGCAGAGCTTCCTGATCCGCCATGCGGAGTTGCTCGCCGACATGGAGCATGGCCACTCCTCGCCGATGATCCTGTACAACGAGCTGCACGCTCTGCCCGAGCCTTATCTGGGTCAGGCTATGGCGCCTACACCACGCTTTTCCGCAAGGTCCGCCGCTGCTTCGCGGGCCGCAAGTACACGATGGGCAACGGCTGTTCCGGCGGCTCGATCGGCCAGAACACCGTGTCGTCGACGTATCCGGGCCTGCTCGACGGGATCCAGGTGCAGTGCGACTTCCCCGACTCGATCACCACCGGCATCGAGGTTTCCGATTGGTCCAGTTGGTCAACTTCTACGCCGGCACCGCGTGACAGACGCTGATGGCCACGGAAACGCAGACACAAGCGCAGATCGATGCGAAGAAGACCGCGATCAACGGTCACCTGAGCCCCGCCAGCTGCGCTTCGTGAAACAACTCCTTCGGCTTCACAACAAGCCGGGAAACGATCAGGCGGTGCTCGTCGCCGATGCGGTTGGCCACCTGTTCACCAATCCGACCGTAACCAACAACTGCAAGCTGCTGGCCAGTCAGGTCTACGACCGTGACGAATCCGGGCGGCACGCGTTGCGGTGACCCGGATCTGGCCGTGGGCGTCTGGGGCACCACGGCAGGAATTCCTGCCGGCTCGACGCGGGCGACGCAGACCAACGACAACGTCGGTGTCCAGTACGGGCTGAATGCCTTGCTGGCAGGAGCCATCAACCAGGAAGAGTTCGTCACCCTCAACGAGGGCGTGGGCGGCAGTGATGCCGACTCGAACCTGACGGCGGCGCGCTCCGTCGCCGACGCGGCGGCGCTACCCATCGTCTACAAGAGCGGCCTGGTGTCCAGCGGCGTGCAGCTGGCCAAGGTGCCGATCATCGACCTGCGTGGCTACGACGAGCCCGGCATCCACTACATCTGGCGCAGCTTCGCCGAGCGCAATCGGCTCGATCAGGAAGGTGGCAGCCACGCCAACCAGGTGATGTGGCGCTTCAGCACGGGCCTCGTCGCGTCGGCGGCGCTGACGACGCAGTCGTTCCTGACGATGGACACCTGACTCTCGTCGCTGAACGCGGCCGCGCCGAGGACCTTCCTCAACAGCGAGCGCACCCAGGCCCAAGTCGTCGCCGCCAAGCCGGCCTCGGCATTCGACTTCTGCTACCTGACGATCGACACCGGCATCCTGACGCCGGTGACCGATCAGGCAACGTGCGATGCCGACCCGAAGCTGGTGCCGCACCAGTCGCCGCATCAAGTGGCCGAAGGCTCGCGCGCCGAGAACATCCTGAAGTGCCAGCTGAAGCCCTTGAGCTTCGGCGACTACAGCGGCATCGTCTTCACCGCCGGCCAGCAGAGCCGGCTGCAGGCGGTCTTCCCGGGCGGCGTCTGCGACTGGACCAAGCCAGGCGTCGGCCAGCAGCCGCCGGTGTCGCCGCAGACCTATGCGGCGGGCCCGGGTGGCGTCCCGCTACCGGCGGCGCCGGTGTCGACACCGATCTGAGACCTTTCTGTCTTCCAAGGGCCCGCGCACGCGGGCCCTTTTTATGGTTCTGTCGCAATAGCGCATGAAGCCAAGCATCGCC